>NZ_JACJEV010000017.1:0-90397 GCF_014164235.1 Pseudoalteromonas sp. SG44-17
GCAATAGCTCTACCTTCACTAGGTAGCACATCATTATGCCTTGTTAAAAAATTACCTGATATATAGCGTGTTACTTGTACACTTGCACTAATTACATTTTCATTACCAGTGATCTGTCGAATAAAATTAAGGCAAACATCTGAATTCAGATAATTAAAAAGAGCTTTATATAAAGAAAACTCTGTATTTTTATTGATATTATGTCGCCCATAAAAAAAGCCAATTCCATTTGAAGCATCTTTATAGATTGTCCTTTGGAGTTCTCTTTTTTCTTCTGTAGTCATACTCCCTAATTCACGATCTGAAGATTGAATATATTTACCATCTATAGCAAAAGCATTTAGAAAACTCGTCTTATTTTCGATCGCTTCGTGCAAAAGTGATGCACTTTCATCTGTCCATACGTCTGAGAGCATGACCCTTTTATTTTTCATATACTCTTCTTGTATACTCTCCAGCTTTTCACTTATATTTTTTAACTCAACCATTTTTACCTCATAAAAAAAAGCCACTCTAGAGTGGCTTTAAATTAAATTAAATTAAATTATTAATAATGCATTAAAATTTAATAGTTGCTCGTAAATATACAAAGCGATCCATATTTACATCATACTCAGTAACTGAGAAGTTGTTTGTAGAGATAGCTATATCGTTATTGCTATATTCTGGTGATGGTTCTTTAGCGAATAAATTCTCAATACCTAGTGTTAACTTAGTATTATAAGCATCTAATGCGTAGCCTACTGAAACATCATGTACAAAGTAAGAACCGATCTCCGCTGCCATACCTGGGTAGTTTTCAGCACCATATAAAACATCGTAATAGTTCTGTAAACGATCTACATAACGAGTTTGCCAATGAGCGTCAAAATCACCCATCGACCAATCAACTGCAAATGTACCTTTATATTCAGGGTAACCAGCATCACCATACTGAATCCCAACTTGATCTTCACCATCAAATTCATTCGTCATCACATATGACAAGTCTAGTGACGTTTTAAAGCTACCGTATTCAGTATCAAATTTATAGGCTGTAAAGAAGTCAATACCTTCTACGTTGTATGAACCTGAATTTTGTAGGAAGTTACGTAAATCAACAACATTACCGTTTGCATCGCGATCAATATAATCACAAGACTGAGCATTATCGCCTGTTGAACATTCATTCAGAAGTCTTGAAGCACCATAACGACCGATTGAGTTTGTAACTTCAATATCATAATAATCGATTGTGAATTCTAAACCATCAACATAACTTGGGTTATAAACAATACCAAATGTTTTTGATTCTGACTCTTCCGGCTTAAGATCTGGCGATGATACATTTGTAATACGAATTTGAGTATTTGCTTGTGCATAACCATCTGGTACACCAGCACAACCTGGAAGGTTAGGAACTGCACCCTCAACTGAATTACATGGATCTGTTAGTGTTGGATATGAATCAGCATTACCTGCATATAAATCCGAAATTGAAGGAGCTCTATAACCTTCAGCCCATGTACCACGAAGTAAAATGTCGTCGATTGGACGGTATTCTACACCCACTTTAGCAGTAGAGTTGCTACCATATGCACTGTGATCTGAGAATCGAATTGCTGGTGAAATAGTTAAGCCTTCAAGAACAGGAATTGATAGCTCAACATATGCCTCGTCTAAGCGGAAACCACCAGAAGTAGCATCACGTTGGTTACCTGACGTTTCACCACTTTGCGTTAGTGGATCTGGAGTATCATAACCAGTCTCTTCACGACGCTCTAAACCGATAGCCATACCAACTACACCAGCTGGTAATTCAAATGCATCACCCGCAAAGTTTACTGTATAATCTTTTAGCTCTAAACCTTCACGCGATACGCTATCAAACGTTACGAAATCAACCATTTCCGGTGTAATTGAACCAGCACCACCAAATAAGTTAAGCGGTACACATGACGTTGATGCGTTACAGTTATCACCAAGTGCCTGATTAATACGCGTTAAATTTAATAGACCTGTTGTTAATACGTCTTGGCTATTTTTACCGTATATATATGATGCATCCCAAACCCAAGATGTATCGCCAACATTACCCTCTAAACCAACCATTGCGCGGTATGTTGTATCATTTTGTTTGTAAATACGATTACCCGCTTCTACAAATCGACGTTGACCTGCATAAGGTACATATCCGTCAACACCAGAACGTGCGCCATCACCATATAAAGTTTCACCGAAAGGGTTATAGATATTATTTGCATGAATATCTACTTTACTTGCAGATGCACCAAAAGACGCACCAATAGTAAGTGGCATTGCAGCTAATAACTGAGATGACTCACGGTTTGTCATCATGAAATCAGATACTACTCTAAGATCATCAGAAAGGTCATAAAAAGCTTGTACGTACATACTATTACGTACTTGTGGAGTCGACAAATAGTTTTCTGGTGCATAGTTATACACATCACCACTGCGATCTCTGAATGAATCAATGCCTACACCTGAACCAGCACCATTTGGAACTAAATCGAAGCCAGCATTAGATTTTCCAGCGTTATTTTCAGTATAACCTTGAGCTAGCAAATCATTTCGAAGTGAATCTGAAATAGCACTAGATGTTAAACGAAGACGGCCTTTTTCTGTTGTTGAACTGTTACCCATTGATGAGATATCACGATCACCAGCCCAAATTTCAGCTTGAGTAACGTGGCTAAGGTTCATCATCAAGCCACCTTTATCAGAGGTGGTACCAATTGTTAAATCAGCTGAATATTGACGGCCATCGTTATATTTTAAGTTTTCACCACCATAAACTGAAAGCTCTGCACCTTCAAAATCTTTACGTGTGATGATGTTCACAACACCAGCTATCGCATCTGAACCGTAAATAGCTGATGCGCCATCTTTAACAACTTCAACACGTTCAATTGATGCTGCTGGAATGGTATTTAAATCAACTGTTGAACCTAAAGATGATATCCAACGTTTGCCATTCACTAAAACCAATAGACGCTGTGCGCCTAGGTTACGCAAATCCATGTTAGTTGAACCATTACCGCCATTATTAAATGCAGTATTCAATGCAGCACCTGCGGCAGGGATTTGCTGTAAGATATTACCGATACTGATCTGGCCACTTGCAGCAATATCTGAACGGTCTAGTACAAGTACAGGACTAGCACTTTCTAAATCGGTTCGTTTAATACGAGAACCAGTAACTTGGATACGTTCTACTTTATCAACACCTTCTTCTTCTGCTGCGAATGAAGTTGCTGAAAATGCAGCTGTTGATGCTGCACCAAAAGCGATCGCTAAGCGAACTGCCTTTGAAACTTTATTATTTAACATTTGATTCTCCCTGGACCACTATATTGTGGGTTATTTTTATTTAGTTTTTGTAAACTATCGCAACACTTAATGTTGCAACTGCACAATGATAGTAAACAAAAAAAACCAAGATGCCAACATTTGTTCACATTAATTTAATTTAAATGTGGGGTAAAATCGATAACATACTGAAAAAAGGTACTAAAACGACTAAAATAGCAACAGTGATATTTAAAACACTTTCCTATGTATACTTTTTAGCAACAAAAACAGCTCAATAATACCCATATTTGGAACTATCTAAAGGAGTTGTAATTGTATTTTATTAGACGAGTTAAAATCTTTATTCAAGGGAAGCAGGATCATTTGTGCGATTGGTTTGAGTTGTTTTTCTACATAAATTGCATAGTCATATTTTTGACTTGTCTGGGTTTGCTGCATGTTTGCATAGAGCTCTGCACCAATATGGGTGTACACATATTCAACAATTTGGCCTTTATTAATGACAAACTCAGGGTGAGTTGCTTGGTATTTTTTGACAGCTTGGACTTGAGGAGGGATGTTTTTTTGATAATCAGCCAAGTGTTGGCCGAGTTTTTTTCTGTATACGAGTTTGTCGTCAAATTCCCCAGCATACAAACGCGTAATGTAACTTTCAATAATCGGTGTTAACATTTCAACAGTAAAACTGTCGCTGAATAAAGTTTCAAACAGTTTGGTTTGAAATTCATGCGCTAATTCTGTCCAGTCACTTCGCACGGTTTCCATGCCTTTGAAAATTAGCTCTTTTTTATCTTCGCATTGTACCTGGCCAACATAACGTTTTTTTGAGCCGGTGGTTTTGCCACGGATAGTCGGCATAAAGAATGGGCTATAAAGTGTTTCGAATTCTATTTCTAAATAACTTTGTGTCGCAAAGCGCTGTTTTATTGTTTGCTGCCATTTTTCATTAATAGTATTCGCTAATTGCTTGCCAATTTCTTTGCAGTTATCTGAATCAAGTTCATCTGGTAGGCTCACAAATGTTGAATCGGTGTCACCATAAATAACAGTATAACCAAGCTCTTCGATCCACAGTCTGCTAGTTTGCATTATTTCATGACCACGCAAAGTAATAGAGCTTGATAAGCGTGGATCGTAAAAACGACACCCCTTTGAACCTAACACCCCATATAAACTGTTCATGATGATTTTTATAGCTTGCGATAGCATGGGCTGAGCAGTGTTTTTTGCATGTTGCCTTGATGAGGCTAACTTTTTTATTAAATTAGGAAGGTGATGCTCAGTGCGAGAAAAAAAAGCGTCTTTAAAACCTGCAATCGCGTTATCAGGCTCCTCTAAGCCGCGAATTAACCCAAGCGGATCAATACAAAACGTTTGCATAATCGATGGATACAAGCTTTTAAAATCCAACACGATAACATTTTTATAAAGCCCAGGAATTGACTCCATCACAAAACCGCCAGGGCTTTCAAACGATAAGCCATGATCGCCTAGATTCGGTGCAACATAACCGCTTCGATGCAATAACGGTAAATATAAGTTAGTAAAAGCAGCCACTGAGCCACCCATTCGTTCTAACTCTAATCCTGTTAACTGCGTGCGAACAATAGCAAATTCAATGAGTTTTAACTTTGCAAATATACGATTAACTAACACACAATCTTGACGATTATACGCCGCTAGCGAGAGCTTATCTTCATTATATTGACGAATAATTTCACTCAAGCGGTTATCGCTTTGGATTAACTTTTTCTCGCCTAGTATTTTATGGCTCACATTAGCCAGTGAGAAACTATCAAAATGATAAGTAGCATTTTTTAGCGTATCTATGCCATCGATAACACAGCGCCCAGGCAGAGTTAAACGGGTAAAATGTCCTTCTCTGATCTGTAATTGACCATTACCTCGACCCAATAATAATTTAACGCCAAGGGCATCCGCGCGTCGATTAAGTACATTAAAATCAAATTCAATGACGTTCCAACCAATAATAATGTCAGGATCTGCTTGTTGTACCAGCTGTTGTAATTGAGTCAGCAAATCAATTTCATCATGGCACCAATGAATAGTCTGTTCACTCTGTTGTGGCTCGCCAACCATAATAACGCAATCAATCCCCTCACCTACTAAACCAACTGAAAACAACACGCCTTCACCACTGCACTCAATATCCAATGACAGCGTTTTAAAACGTGGTTTATACGAATCAGCTGCTTTTAGCTGGGCATTGTCGATTTGGATAAAGCCAGCTTGTTGAGTAACGTCGCCTGTCACCCACACCCCACCTCGAATAAAACGCTCCATTAAAAAGCGATCGCTGTGGCGTACATCACCTTCATATACTGTGATCTGGTTTTCTAGGGGTTGGTTTTCTAAAAGCTGCCTTGCTTGATATAACGCTTGTGAGCTTGAAAAATAGCAAGCGATGCATTGTTCGCCACTAAAGTGTTTAATCGCAACGTCTTTAAATTCGACATTGATATTGTGCTTTGATAACAACTGAGCAGCTAAAGCACGTTGTTTTATTAAAATAAAAAATACCGCTTGTTGATTTGGCACTAACACTTTTATTGGACCGTGATCAGAGCTTAGCCAATAGCACAGTGTGATCCCGCTATGGCGGCTATACTTATCAGCAGAATATTGTTGCCTAGAAAGTATAAAGCCTTGATAGATTGCTTGTGTCAATGTTCGATCCCAATTAATATACAGCACTGTGATTATATACATACTTTAGGTTATTAACCCATGCTTTCTGATGCATTAAAAACAACGATAAGAAAAATTCACAAGCATGTGGCCGATAACCTCAGTGATTATCGCCCTCGCAGTAGCCAAAATTACTTAGTAGCCGAAATTGCAAAAACACTGGCGGGCGAGTACCACAAAAAACAGCGGATCTGCGTTATTGAAGCTGGTACTGGTACGGGTAAATCGCTGGCTTATTGTTTAGGTGCATTACCGCTGGCGCTTGCACAAAAAAAGAAGTTAATTATTTCTACTGCAACAGTAGCTCTGCAAGAGCAATTAATAAGTAAAGAACTCCCCTTTTTTAAAAAATATTCAGGCCTTGATTTCAAGTTTGATTTAGTCAAAGGCCGCCAGCGCTACCTATGTGCACACAAGCTACATAATGCGGTTAATGGTGACAATCAAACACAAATGGACTTTATGCCCACCCTTACTTCGCCATTAAGTGCGATGGAAACTAAATGTTTGCAGCAACTCTATGATGCTTACACCAATAAAAAGTGGCAAGGCGATCGAGACAGCTGGGCAGATACTATCCCTGATCGCGTTTGGGGATTAATTGCTTGCGATAAACATGCTTGTCAAAGACAAATGAAAGCACATCAAACCTGCCCTTTTCAACTTGCTCGTCAACGCTTGATGCAAATGGATGTATTAGTGATTAACCATTCATTATTATTAGCTGATCTTGATTTAGGTGGCGGGAAAATTTTGCCCGAGCCAGATAATAGTATTTACGTTATTGATGAAGCTCATCATCTTGCTCATATTACGCGTGACTTTTCATCTGCCGCAGCGACGATTAAAGGCACCATTGATTGGCTTGATAAACTCACTAAATTTAGTGGCAAAATGGCCAAAGTATTAGTAGGTCAAAAAGCCATTGGGCAAAATTTTAAGCTCTGTGACAGTATTAATGATGCCAATAAAGACTTAAAAGTTGTTCGCGATATTTTGGATAATGCCGATTTTAACTATTCAAAAGACGATACATACCGATTTGAACATGGTGAAATACCTGAATCGTTACACGCTAAAGCCAAAGATATCAGCGAGGCGACCCTCGATGCTCTGCGCTGCTTAAATAAAATGCACGATACCTTAGTACAAGATGTCAGTGATGGTGATATCAAACCCTATGTTGCCGATCCTATTTTAGGCGAAAGCGGTCATTACATTAATCGTTTAGAGCAACTAAACAAACTTTGGTATAGCTACGCCACCAAGGGTGAAGGCACACCACATGCACGTTGGATAAAGCGTTTAGAATACAAAAACCATCACGACCATCTACTCAGCGATTGCCCTATTGAAGTTGGCTACTATTTAAAAGATAAACTGTGGCGACAATGTGCCGGTGCGGTTTTATGCTCAGCGACCCTGACTGCACTTGGTTCATTCGATCATTTTGCTTACGAAAGCGGTCTTACTAAAGAAGCAGGTGTAAAATACTTAAAAGTACCTTCTCCGTTTGATTATCCTAATCAAGCCACTTTGCACATACCAACATCACACATCGAGCCGACCGATAAAGAATTTAGTGATCATCTGGCCAAAGTATTGCCGGATCACTTAAATACGCAACATGCTAATTTAGTGTTGTTTGCGTCTTACTGGCAAATGGATCATGTAGTAAAAGCTTTGCGCGCTAAAAACCTCGACATTTTAGTACAAGGTGAAATGTCGCGTGAAGCACTGTTAAAGCAACATACAAAGAATATAGATGCGGGTAAAGGCAGTATTTTATTTGGCACACAAAGCTTATCCGAAGGACTCGACTTACCGGGTAAATACCTTGAGAACTTAGTGATCACTAAAATTCCATTCGCGGTACCCACCTCCCCCATTGAAGAGGCACAAGCAGAATTTGTACAAAGTAAAGGGGGTAATCCGTTTTTATCTATCACGGTGCCTGATGCGGCTAAGAAATTAGTGCAAAGCTGTGGTAGACTGCTGCGTAAAGAGAACGATCAAGGGCGCATTACAATCCTAGATCGCCGTTTAGTGACCAAGCGATATGGCAAAGCCATGCTTGACACATTACCACCCTTTAAAAGACAAATAGATTATTAATGTTTGAACTTGCACTAGACCCAACAACCTGGGCACTTCTTTGCGCAGTGGCACTTGCCGCAGGCTTTATAGACGCAATAGCCGGTGGTGGTGGCATGTTAACCGTGCCAGCACTTTTAACAGCAGGATTGCCGCCCCATTTAACACTTGGCACTAACAAATTAGCCGCTAGCTTTGGCTCACTCACCGCAAGTGTTACTTACTTCCGTAAGCAATTATTTAATCCTCAATTTTGGGCAGCGTCAATTATAGCAACCGCCATTGGTGCTTTACTTGGTACCCTTATTGTTGACTACCTGAGTATTGAATTTTTAAACAAACTACTGCCTATTGTTATCATTATGGTAGCCTGCTACAGCTTATTTGGCAGTTTAAGTACGGTAGAACATGATCAATTACCACCATTGAACAAAACAACTAAAATAAAACAATGGCTACAAGGCTTAAGCTTAGGCTTTTTTGATGGCTTGGCAGGCCCTGGGACCGGGACTTTTTGGACTGCATCAAATAGTTTACTCTACAAAATGAGTTTACTGCTAAACTGTGGTTTAGCCCGTTCAATGAATTTTGTGTCAAATTTTGTATCACTGATCACTTTTGTAGCGCTTGGTCATGTTAACTTTTTACTCGGCATCACAATGGGCTTCTTTTTGATGTTTGGAGCCTGGCTTGGAGCTCATTCAGCAATTCGGTTTGGCAGTAAGTTTATTCGTCCTGTTTTTAATACTGTGGTGATAATTTTAGCGTTAAAACTAATTTACGAGGCTTATTTATAAAATGCGAACAGCTTCTTTTGATAAGCTTTGCCAACAAGTTGCAACCTTAAAGCAGCATGCTGAGCAATTTGATAAAGCCAAGTTATTTGCTAAAAACCGCTATATGCAGGCACAACCCAGTTTATTTGACCGAGGTGTGTTTACTACTAAAAGCATGAAATTAGTTGATTATGTGTTAGAAATTGAAGATGAAGTTAATAGCCTTCCACCACTGGAGCGTCGCCATGCTCATAATTATGCTTTAGAGCGTATAGGTAATCAGGTGCAAGCCGTATTTAACGTCATTAAATCAACCCCTATTTGGGAAAAAGAAAACAAAAGCACTTACAAACCCCGTAGTAAAACCTATAATAAATCGGCACCTTACCAACAAGCTGTAAAACAAATTATGCAACCCGCCCATGAGCTATATGACGAACTCAAACAAAATCATGAGTTCGAGCGTCGCTTAGTGCTAATGGTTGAAGAATGTAAGCTAAGAATGCAAAATGTGGGTCCTGTAAAAGCAAAAGCCATTAATTTAGAGATCCTTGCTCTTCATGGCCGCCTTGGTCGCTGCCGTAAGGCAATATCTGCCACCGAAGAAAAAATTCAAATAGTTGAAAAACAACAATTACGCTAGCTATGACTGTTTTTTATCATCCACTATACTCTGCGCTTGAACTGCCTTTACGACATCGTTTTCCAATCGCTAAATATAAATTGCTAAAACAAGAAATTGCAGAGCTTGGTTTTACTGACTTTATTAGCCCAAATAAAGCGACTAATGAACAGCTCCAGCTTTGCCACAGCCATGAGTATGTTGAACGCTTTATTAGCGGGCAGTTAACTGACAAAGAAATAAAGAAAATGGGTTTCCCATGGTCAAATCAACTGGTAGAGCGCACTTTATTTTCTGTTGGTGCAAGTATTCAAGCCTCTGAATACGCTTTAAAAACGCAGCTGGCGGTAAATCTCAGCGGCGGATATCACCATGCTTATAATGCTTACGGCAGTGGTTTTTGTATTTTCAACGACCTCGCGGTTGCTGCCGCTCATCTCATTAACACTGAGCAAGCATCAACGGTGCTGATTTTTGATTGTGATGTACACCAAGGTGATGGCACAGCCGAAATTTGTGGCTCTCTTGATGGAGTGATTAGCTGTTCGATTCATTGTCAGCAAAACTTTCCACGTTTAAAGCAGCATTCTGATTATGATTTCTCACTCAACACTGGCTGCAGCGATAATGAATATTTAAAAACAGTCGCTAATGCCTTGGCTTTTTGTATCCGTCTTCATCAGCCTGATATTATTTTATATAACGCCGGAGCTGATATTTGTAGCCAAGACGAATTAGGCTATTTTGATGTTAGTTTAGAGGGTGTATATCAACGCGATTCGCTGGTTTTAGCAACCTGCAAACAGCACTCAATTCCTTTAATGTGCGCGCTCGGTGGCGGTTATCAGCGAGATACACAAAAGTTAGTTGAGGTTCATAAGCTGCTTTTTCAAGCGATTGTCGATTTATACCCGCACTTGGTATAAACTAAAAACAGCTTAATACTACCAAGGTAGATAACACAGTGCGATTACATGACGACATACACAATTACTATGAAAAAATTATGATTGAAGAAATCATTAAACGACAACTTGAAAAGCACTATAATGAAGACGTAATGGCTGATTTTTGCTGTACTGTATTAAACCAACTACCTGCCCGATACATTCGTTATGATGTGGATATGGAGTTTTACTTACCACAGGTCGAACGGATCCATATGGAGGAACGAGTAAATATTGCCATTGATGTAGCAATCAGCCAAATAGCGAAAAAAAAGGGCGGACATGAGTAAAGAGTTAACCCAAGCACCTACACACGTAAAATTAGCCGTAGACTTAATAATGCTGCTTGAACAACATGAAGTTGCCGCTGATGATGTGCTCAAAGCACTTGAAATAATCAAAAGCGATTATGAAAAAAAGCGCCTCAATACTAACATACAGCCAGCATAATTTTCTGGCTGTAGTACATTTGCATAATCGTATTATTCGTCTTTAAAAATTGCCACGTAGGTCGCTTGCGTATTCGATTTACTGGCCCGATACATACCACTAGTATTAAACGGTAAACTGATATTACCTTTACCATCAACGATGATCACTCCTCCAGTACCACCAATGGGCTTTAGCACACTATTAATCACTTCATCACCCGCTTGTGTAATAGTCTTACTTTGATATTTAACTCGTGCGCAAATATCAGCCGCGACGTTATAACGAATGAAATACTCGCCGTGGCCAGTGGCAGATACCGCACATGACGCATTTTCAGCAAATGTACCTGCACCAATTACAGGGGCATCACCAATGCGACCAAAACGCTTTGCAGTCATCCCACCCGTTGAAGTACCTGCCGCCAAGTTACCATTTTTATCAAGTGCAACAGCACCCACAGTGCCCATTTTATAATTGACGGGTAACGCCTGATGCGCAGCTTGATAATCTTTACTGGTAGCTTTGGCTTTATCTAGTTTTTCTTTTGCTTTTAATAACGCTTTATAACGGTTATCCGTATCAAATAAGTTATTTTCGACCAATGGAACGCCCTGCTCTTTGGCAAACTCTTCAGCACCTTGACCACTGAGCATCACATGAACCGATTCTTCCATCACCAAGCGCGCTAAATTAATCGGGTTTTCAATATGTTTAACACCCGCAACAGCGCCCGCTTGACGATCACGACCATCCATAATTGACGCATCTAATTCATGGCCGCCGTCATAGGTATATACCGCACCTCGACCGGCATTAAAGTATGGCGAGTTTTCTAATACATTGATTGCAGCGGTTACTGCATCTAGGCTTTCGCCACCTTGCTCAAGTACTTTATAGCCAGTTTCTACCGCCTCTTTGAGTTTAGAGCGATAAGCTTGTTCTTGCTCTGGAGTAAAACGGCTTTTTTCAATCGTGCCCGCCCCACCGTGAATAGCGATAGCCAAAGGTGTACTAGCGCTTATGGCTAATGGGCTAAACGTTATACAGCACGCACTAACTAAAGCGCTAAAAAGTGACTTGTTCATACAGGTAGCTTGTGTTGGAAATAAGTATAACCAATGTGAATAAATTGGCGCTAAATTACAACCCTAACCAGATAAAAGACATAAAAAAAGCGCCCAAAGGCGCTTTTTAATATTTCGTTTAAATTACGCTTGTTGCGCTTTCAAACGAGCTAAACGTGCTACTTGATGCGTAGACGTTAAGAAAGAGAAAATAGGCGCTAAATAACCACGCTTACGAAGCTCTAAAAAGTCTTCGTCGCTTAACTCGTTAAGCTTTTTCTCATCAATAAGGTAAATACCATTGATGTCTTTTTTCTCGCCTTTAATATCAACTGTTAGTGTTTGCGCTACTAAAAGCTCTTTATCAGCAAGATATTTTGTGAATGCTTCAGTTACATGAGAAAACTCAATAAATGATACAAGTGCTTCTTTACGACGTTTTAAGTAATCTGTCTCTTCACCGTTTTCAAATAATGCATTTCCTTCAGTTTCACCCACTAATGGGCTTGCTTCGTCAATCACAATACCGTATTGATCTTCTTGTGGGTGTTTAACTAGACCCAGTGGGTAGCGTGTTGTTGCCATAGGAGCAAACGCTGCAGTCCACTTACCGTCTTTTACAAAAAGGTTTTCGCCAGGCTCTAAACCAAACATAGCTACAGCTTGAAATTGACCAGTCTCGTTATTTTTTACGAAAGACATTGGAAACTCATTTGCTACACGCGCGAACTCATGTGCAACGACAGGCACTAAGTGTTGAGTTTTTAAAAATTCTACATTGATGCCGTTTTGAATTTTAGTGTTGGCATGCTTTTCATTGTGTAAAGGCTGTACTTGTTGCTCCGCCATGTTACTGCTCCGTTATTAATAAGTTTATATTTTTGCTGTTAGTACCCTAAGGCTAAAGGTTTTGCCACAAAAATGGAAGTGAAAATTTTGTGTCAATTTGCATGTTACCAAGTAAAATAAGCCTCTCAAACAGTTGCATACAGATAAAAAGTTTATCGTTGTTTTATAGCTTCCTAAAAAGTATATGGCTGGTAATAACCATTTTTAAAAAAGCTATGAATTAATTAGTTGACGTTGAGTACTATTAGCTAAATTCCTTAATACTGCTCTCTGTATAGCTTTTTCTTAAATCAATTATATTTTATTCATAAAAAATAAAATTACTGTTAATTTTAATTTTAATTTTTCGTTATATTAAGTATTTGCAGATAAATCTATAACACGTTGAAATTGACCAAGTGAAACAAGGTGTGAATATATCGCCTCTAGCATCCCTTGTTTTTGCAAAGATAATAAAGACTCATCATCTAGAGATTTTAATAAATCCCTATCAACAGAATAAAGGCCTGAAATTTGCTTTTTTTGACCATCACCTAAATCAAATTTAAAAGAACATTCAGTGAGTAGCCCAAGTTCTACCAGTCGACTAGTGAACTGTGTTGATAACTCCTCTTGTCGAGCAAGTTCTTTTAGTTCAACTTGCTTATAAATCAAATAGTCAGAAGGTTCTCCTACATTGTCAAATAGTGCTTCACCATTCTTTTCTGTATTTAATGCAGCGGTTTCAACAGCAAGAAAAACTTGACCTTCAGGCGTTTTAGCTAGCGTGAATGGTTGTTTTTTAACATGTTGAGGCACGTACATTGCATTGAAATGACCATCGTTGTAAAAAACATTTCGACCCGATTCAAGCCCTAAAATAGCAACCATTTTAAATGGGTTCTCATCGCTTGATTTCATAAAGCATACAGGAAAATTGAGTGCTACTTTTGCAATTTCAATAGGGGTGATAGGAACAACATGCTGATCCTTTATATGTGAAAAATTAGCATCAACTTTTACATACTGCCCTTTGTGTTTTTCCACGTTAAAAACTTCAAATTTATCTGACATTAAACACCTATTAATATATTATTATTTACTTAAAAATAGCACGTATAAGAGGTAATTTAAAGTATGCAAATAGATAGATTAAGTATTAATAACATAAAAAATATACAAGAATTTTTGTGCAATTTAAATGAGCCAATTATAATAACAGATTTATTTTCTAATTGGCCAAGTGTTACACTTGCAAAACAATCACCTTTAGCACTTCTTAGAAGCCTTGTTACTCAAGCATCTACTGAATTAGTGGATACTTTAATTATTGACAAGAAGTATAAAGGCCTAATTGGTTATACTGATAATAAATTTAAAAATTACACTTTCGAAAAACACAATGCACCACTTATTTCTGTACTTAAAAAATTAATAATTAATTTTAATAATCAAGGTTCAGATACTATTGCAGTGCAAAGTGCACTAATAAATGAATGTTTACCTGATTTTTGTATTAAGAACTCTGCACCTAAATTTTTAGCTAACGTTCCTCCTCGTATCTGGCTAGGCAATGCTGCTACGGTTCCTGGACATTATGACACTGAACATAATATAGCCCTAAACCTCTGTGGTAAAAGAACTTTTTATTTGTTACCCGCAAATGAAATAAAAAATCTTTACGTAGCACCCATTGATAGAACTGTGGCTGGCCCTGCAATCAGCTTAGTGGATTTTGAAAACCCTGATTTTGAAAAGTATCCAAAGTTTAAAGCCACAAAGGAGAAAGTGTTAACTGCAAGTTTAGAGATCGGTGAAGCTCTCTATATACCTCCACTTTGGTGGCATAATGTAAAAGCCATTGATCCTGTTAATATACTAGTAAATTATTGGTGGGATCCGACATCTACAAAATCGGATTTAGGATTAGAGGCAACAGATAGTTTATTACATAGTATATTAACACTTCGTAATTTACCTGAATCACAGAGACTTGCTTGGCAAGCTATTTTTTCTCATTATGTATTTGAGAAAACAGATGAATTTAAAAATAAAAGTAATGAATATCACGGTATTCTTTCAAACTCTCATGAAAGTCTAAAGTCAGTTGCAAGTGCATTAAAAGAAAGAATGAAATAGTAAAAATAAAAATGCCGCTATACAGCGGCATTTTTTTACACTCTGTTCAATTAGAATCGGAAGTTTGCACCTAGTACGAATCTACGACCATTTTGGTAGATAGATAGTACACGATCTTCACTAGTGTTGAACTCAACAACTTTTTCATCAGTTAAGTTTATAGCTTCTAATACAACCGAAATATTTTCAGTTACATTATAAGTAGTACTAAAATCTAACTGACCGTAGTCATCATTCCACAATTCTGTACCTGATGAATGAAGTCCTTTGTACCATTTAGTACGATAGTTATACATTGCACGAACAGAAAACATATCATTTTCATAAAATGCAGAAGCGTTTAACATATTTTCTGATGCGCCCATAACTAAACCTGAACCAGGATTTACTACATCACGTTCGCCATCATTATTTGCATCTGTGTATGTATAGTTAGCAGACACACCAAAACCATTACCTAAATCATACTGAAGTGATGCTTCTAAACCTGTTGTAGTACCACCTTCACCATTTGCAGGACGAGAAACTGTTGCTGTAACCCAGCTAGAAGTTTGCTGATCATAAAAATCTTGTGAAGATGTAGCTGTAGTTTGATAACTTTCAATATCTTTATAGAATAACGTTACAGCGAATAATGACGCATCATCAAAATAGAACTCCCAAGCGGCATCAAACTGATTTGCTATTTGTGGAGCTAGATTAGGATTACCGGCTTGTGCTGTAGGGTTGGTTTCACCTAAATCACCAGGCGCTGTAATTGGTGATATATCAAAGAAGTTAGGACGAGCCATTGTTCTAGCAGCAGAAAGGCGGACAATTTGGTCTTCGGCTAAGTCATATGACAAGTTAAAGTTAGGTAAAATCTCTGTATAGCTGCGAGATTCAGTAACCCATTCTAGTGTCGCAGGTGCTAAATCTGCATTTTCACCTGGATTTTTAACTGTTAATAGACTAAAAGAGTCTGAAGAGTATAAGTAACCTGAAGAGTCTTGATCTGTTCTCGCTACACGAATACCGATATTACCGCGGTAATCATCGCCAGAAAAATCACCTTGTACATAATAAGATGTTTTCTTTTCAACTACCTCAAATATCTCGCCTAAATTTTTATGTACAGCATAAGATGCATTTGGACCTAAGCCAAGTTCTATCATTTGAGCGCTGTTATGGGTTAATTGTTGAGTGATATCACCGTTAACAACATCGGCACCAACGCTATCAGTACCTACCGCAAGATCACATTTAGCTAAGGTATCACATTGCGAAGACAAAATCTGGGCCATGTAATTAGGGCTTGTACCATCAGTTGCAACACCCCAATGCCAGCTATATGCATTTCTGTCTTGTGTACGTTTTTGATCGCGATATTTCACACCAAATTTAACAGCTGTGAATGCACCTAACTCTACAGGAACATCAAAGTCTACTTGTCCATATGACTCATCATCAGTTGTTGGTTTATTTCCACCCCAAATCCAACCACCATTAAATTTAGAAGGATCAGTACCATCAACCCCAGCATTTACTGTAGGTGTAGAGCCTGTTAGATCGAAGTTATAGTCACCTTGTCCACCATATTCCCATGATGTTTCATTTAAAGTACCACCTTCAGCTGCAGTAGTACCTAACTCAACATTCATAGAGAAAGAATCAGTTGCAAAGTCAACATCTAGGTGAATTGAGTTTGTATCTGTTTTTGAAATACGGTTGATGTGGTTCCAGCGAACATCGGTACCACCAGTGCCTTTTACTGCATTACTGCCTACGTATGTTAAGTCAGCCCCTGCGCCAGGATTCATAAGTAAGAAATTAGAGTTAGTGTTATTAACATCCATTTTCGAATCTAAGATGTTTAATGTTGCGCTAAAATCATCAGAAGGTGCAAACTGAATTGAACTGAAGAAAGTTGTTCTTTCACGATCTTGACGGAAAACAGGAACGCCCATAGTACGTGGAGTATAAGTACCGTCTGCTGAATTTGCATCCCAACCTAGTACTTCAAAACCTTCACGACGAACTGTACGGTCAGATTTTGAACCTGAGATCAAAATACCAAACTTTTCGTCTTCGTTTTTCCAAGAATAAAAGCCTTCAACTAATGGATCATGTTCTTCTGATGATTCTGAGTACTGGCTCTGTAACGTGATATGAGTAGTGCCAGAATCTAAATCGAGTGGTTTACGAGTTCTTAAAATAACAGTACCACCAATTGAACCTTCATCTAAGCGGGCTTCTGGTGATTTGTATACTTCAAGGCTACTTACAAGTGAAGAAGGTAGCATAGTGAAGTTGAAACTACGAGATGGGTTGTCAAGTATAAACCAATCTGCTGTACCTACGTTTTGACCATTTAATAAAGTACGGTTTTTAGTCGGATCTGAACCACGAACAGTAATTTTTTCACCTTCACCAAACTCACGGCTAACACCAACACCTGTAATACGTGAAAGTGATTCAGCAACGTTTTTATCTGGGAATTTACCAATATCTTCTGCAGTAATGGAGTCGACAACAGCATTTGCAAAACGCTTATTGTTAATATCAGCTTTAGCTGAAGCGCGAATACCACGTACCTCAATGACTTCTACGTCTTCTTGAACTTTTACTTCATCAGCTGCGAATGCAGCACCAGTGAATCCGGCACTCATTACAAGACCGATATTTACTGCTAATAAGCTTTTTTTAAAATTTTTAGCTAACACAGGATTCCCCTTGAATCATTTTGTTGGTTTTATTTATCACTTCTGCCCAGTGATGATGACAGCGTTGTCATCTAGTAACAAACCATACACTCTAAATTACATTTGTGCTACATCTTTTTAGCCGTTTTGTGCAAAAAAATAGCTATAAAAATACTAACCAATTGAATATTAATAGATTAAAAAAATAGAGTTTATAAATTGTTACAGTTTTACGGCGGGAATATAGCATGGTTAAGTTCAAAAAGAGAAAACCAAATGCACTGTTTTAGGTAATTTTATGATTTTAGATAAGTCTTAGTGTAAAAAAAACGTTCCACTTCAACTATACAGAAATGACATTTCGCTTATTTGCTGATAAAGATATAACTTTAGCTGGATGAACAAAAACACATCTTTTCACATTAATATTGCAGAAAAATTAGGGCAAATAATTTATCAAGGGGAATTTATTAATAGTTATCAATATCAATGACAGCGTTGTCATTTTGTATTTTAAAGAGTTACGCTATTAATGTCTACCTTTATTTTCCCCCATAGCCTACCCTTTTCATTGAAAATTTTAGAGAGCTATAGGAACCGTGAAAATTACTCATATAATTGTTCTATATGGATAATTTTTAATGTAGTTAGTGAAGTTTTTTAAACCACTAAGATGCTCATGTTTTTAATAAAGTAGGCATAAGTAGCCACATTTCAACAAACAACTAGTTAACTCACACTATTTGTGAGGCTTGTTATTTAGTGAAGATAAGTCACTTACAGATAGATCACATTACGCTCCAAACTTAATAATTGCCGGGCGTTATATAATAACAATCGACTTAAATATTTAACCATTCTAGCGAAGCTATAAATGGTCAGTAACTTAACACGATTGTATAACTGTTGTTTTCGATAAAAATAAATAAGCGAAAATAATAAAGATCTTGCAAGTGCGATACAGATAAATTTAGAAGAGAAACAAAAATGCAGGCTTTATAGCCTGCATTTTAAAGTTTGGGTCGATTGGGGTCGTTACGGAGCCCAATAAACTTCAATATTTATTGTTGGGTGATTTAAAACTGCACGTAGTGGCATGTCGTTTTCATCTCCACCGGCTTTTGCTGCTTTATATACAGCAAGCTTTTCTTCTCCACTGATCAGTAACTTAACCACTTTAGACTGCGCAATCGCTGCTAAAGTTAACGTCATACGTTCGGTAATATTCCCTGTTACTTCACTTTCAATAGCATTAATTGCACATACCAATTGTGATGTTTCAAGCCCTTGCTGTAAACCGCCCGCATGTGGAAATAATGAAGCAGTATGACCATCCGGTCCCATGCCTAATATAGTAACATCAAATGGACGTTTCAGTTGTTGGTACGCAGCTTCACATTCTGCACTACCCTGTTGCGCAGTCTCGGCATTATTTTTCATAGTAATGAAGTTAGCTGCCGCGCCATGATTTTGTAATAACGTGCTCTTAATAAACGCTTCATTACTTTTTTCATGTGCTACATCAACCCAACGTTCATCAACCATAGCAACATCTATCTTTGCCCAATCTAATGCTAGATTAGATAAGTGCTTATAAGCGGGTGCAGGTGATGAACCACCTGATACCATCAGTACGGCACGGCCATCAGCTTCAATACCGCTGACTAAACTTTGTTCAAGTGTTGTAGATAACTCAGCGGTTAATGCATCTTTTGAATCAAAAAATTTCTCTACGATGGTTGCCATTGTTATGCCTTATCGCCGGTGTTAAACCAAACATGGTTATTTTCAGCTAATAGTTCATCAGCATCATCAGGCCCCCAGCTACCAGCACGGTATAAAGCAGGCTTACCTTTTTCTTGCCAGCGCTCGATAATTGGGTCAATCCATTTCCAAGCTTGACGTACTTCATCACGGTGAATAAACAGGGATGGATTATTTGCAGCCGCATCTAACATCAAGCGCTTGTAAGCATCTGAATGGAAACCATTGCTATAAGCTTGCGATAGTTCAATGTTCATGGTTACCGGCTCTAATTGCATCTCTAAATTATCAAGACGCTTTGACATCAAGGTTAATTGAATTGTCTCTTCAGGCTGAAGGCGGATAACCAAACGGTTTGGTTCAATATTGCCAACATTATCACCGTAAACATTGTGTGATACTTTTTTGTATTCAACGACAATTTCGGCACAACGTTTTGCCATACGTTTACCTGTACGAAGGTAAAATGGCACGCCCGCCCAACGCCAGTTATCAATATGAGCACGAATAGCAACAAATGTTTCTGTTTTACTTGAACCTTCATTTAACTCTTCTAAGTAACCTGGGACAATTTTGCCATCCAAATCACCGGGTACATATTGACCACGAATGATGTTGTCATCTACATCCGTTGCAACAAGTGGGCGTAATGATTCTAATACTTTCAGCTTTTCGGTGCGGATGCTGTTTGCATTAAGTTTATTTGGTGATTCCATCGCGACTAAACATAACAATTGTAATAAATGGTTTTGCACCATGTCACGTAAAGCGCCGGCTTTATCATAAAAACCAGCACGGCTTTCAAGGCCAACAGTTTCAGATAAACTGATTTGAATATTATCGATTGATTTAGCATCCCACATATTTTCAAATAATGAATTTGAAAAACGCAGTGCCATTAAGTTTTGTACCGTTTCTTTACCTAAGTAATGATCAATACGGAAGATTTGCTCTTCGCTAAAATATTCAGCAATTTTTGCATTGATCTCTTCTGCTGAATTACCGCAATAACCAATTGGTTTTTCAACAACGACACGTGATGTAGCAGTGATCAGACCTTTGCTAGACAGTATTTCACAGCAGCTACCATATACCGCAGGTGGAAGTGATAAATAGAACACCCGAGATTTGTCTGCATCGTGCTCATCTAGTATTGTTTTTAATTTATCCCAATCATCGTCTGCTTCGGTTACATTCGTGACTACTGGCACCAAGCACGCTGAAAAAGCTTTCCAATCTTTGGCATTAAACTCACCTTTACCTAAAAATTCTTTTAGTGCTTGATGAGCTGTTTCTATGTATTCCGCACGTTTACTTTCTTCACGAACCGTCGGTAAAATACGCGAACCTTGTGGAAGGTTGCCTTCTTGATATGCGCGATACATTGCAGGTAATAATTTGCGTAATGCAAGATCACCACCGCCCCCAAAAATTACAATATCAAAAGGATTTAGCATAATTTACTCTCTACGTTTGCTATGCCCCGTTGTCGACTATCCACTATTGATAGTGCGGGCATACATTCTTGTTGTTTAGTTGATGTCAGCTTTTTGGCATCGTACTCGAGAAAAAGCCTGTTGAATTCGCTTGTTTTATCGCTGAATATTGATTCAGCTGTATTCATTTCAAACTGGTAATTAAATGAGTCTTAGGGGCTCTGTATATCCTCTCACAAATATACAGGCCCTAAGAACTCCAGCGCTACCCGTTCAAAGGTATTTGGTTGCACAGCAGATGTGTATCTGCTGTACGAATTTTTTATTGCGCTCGACGTTGTTTATAATAGCTCATTAAGCCATTTGTCGAACTATCATGTGGATGGTTTATATTATCATCCAGTAACTCAGCTTCAATTTTTGAGGCTAAGCCTTTACCGAGCTCAACACCCCATTGATCGAAAGAACAGATCTCTAAAATGATGCCTTGGCAGAAAATTTTATGCTCATATAAGGCAATTAAGCGACCAACCGTTTTTGCATCAACCGTATCTAACAGCATTGATGTTGTAGGACGGTTACCACGGTGGATTTTATGATCAATTAGCGCGGCTATTTCAGCCTCTGATTTACCTTTTGCGGTTAAATCAGCGCGAACTTGCTCTGCATCAACCCCCATCATCATCGCTTCTGTTTGTGCAAAAAAGTTCGATAATAAAATGTCGTGATGCTGACCAATATTAACCTGAGGTTTAATAGAGGCAATAAAATCAGCCGGTACAATCACATTGCCTTGGTGCAAACACTGATAAAAAGCATGTTGACCATTAATTCCGGTCATCCCCCAAATAATTGGCACTGTAGTATACGGTACGGTATTACCCGCAAAATTAACGTGCTTACCATTACTTTCCATTTCACCTTGCTGCAAATAAGCTGGCAACATGTGTAATGCTTGATCGTAAGGTAAAATAACCTGTGAGTCGAAACCTAAAAAGCTGGTATTCCATACGCTCAACAAAGCCATTAACAATGGTACATTTTCTGCAAATTCGGCCGTTTTAAAGTGTTCATCAACTTCAAAAGCGCCTTCAAGAATCGCTTCAAATGCATCAAAGCCTAAATACAATGCAATTGGTAAGCCTATCGCACTCCATAATGAAAAGCGACCACCTACCCAATCCCACATTGTGAATACGTTTTCATCAGCAATACCAAACGCTGCCGTTTTTTCTAAATTAGTGCTCACTGCTACAAAGTGCTTAGCAATAGCTTGCTTGTCATCGGCTGACTCTAAAAACCATGCAACGGCGGTTTTTGCATTGGTCATGGTTTCAGATGTAGTAAAGGTTTTTGACGAAATCACAAACAAAGTTGTTTCAGGATCGATGTCTTTCAATACTGACGCAATTTGTACGCCATCAACATTTGAAACGTAATGTACTTTTAATGAGTCATCTGCATAGCTTTTTAGTGCTTCAGTGGCCATTTGTGGGCCTAAGTTTGAACCACCAACACCAATGCTCACAACATCTTTCACGGCTTTACCGGTATAACCTAACCATTTCCCGCTACGTACTTTTTCAACGAACAACTTAATTTTTTGTAATTCAGCGTTAACCACCGAACTTACATTCTCGCCATCTACAACTAATGATGATGCACTACGGTTACGAAGTGCAGTATGAAGCACGGCTCTATCTTCGGTGATATTAATTTTTTCACCGCTGAACATTTTATCTCGCCAGTTAGCGATATCGCACTCTTGTGCTAATGACAGTAACTGTGTCATCACACTGTTATCAATCAATTGTTTTGAATAATCAAATAAAACACCTGGGATCTGAGTCGAAAATTGCTCGAATCGCGTGCTGTCATTGGCAAATAAATCTTTAAGATGAACTTCCTTCATCTTATTTGCACTTATTTTTAATGCTTGCCAACTAGCTAACTGTGAACGACAACTCATTTTTAACATCCCCTTAAACTTGCAACAAACTGATTTATAACTATCTTTATATTAATAAAGTGAACTGATAGCGTATTAACTTACAAAGAAAATTAACGATAAGTTAGAATGACAACGCTGTCAACAAGCTACTTTTATATTTTACAATCGAGATAATAACGCACTTTTACTCATTTGACACCGGTATCATAAAAATTATCTCAATTATTTTACTGCTAATTTTACTGAACATTAGATACACTAACTGGTCTTGATGAAGAAATAATGAATAACACGTTTGTTAAGTCTACTTAGGTGTATTCTTATCAGGACCATGACAACACTAAAACAATAACCTAAAAGTAACTCTATGAAAGTAACTATAAATGATGTAGCGAGGCTCGCCGGGGTTTCGATGAAAACGGTTTCACGGGTAATAAATAAAGAACCATCTGTTCGTAAAAAAACTTACGATACAGTCATGGATGCTGTAAAAGAGCTGAACTATCAGCCAAATCTTGCAGCACGAAACCTAGCTGGTACGTCATCATTTACGGTAGGCTTAGTTTATGACAATCCTAATGCGTATTATGTGATTGATATGCAAAATGGTGTGCTTTCTCGCTGTAAAGATGAAGGCTATGAATTGGTGATCCATCCATGCACTTATACAGATGCAAACATGAAAGATGAATTTATCACCATGATAAAGCGCTCTCGCTTAGCTGGGCTTGTGCTTACACCGCCATTATCAGAGCAAAGTAGCATCACCAATTTACTCGATGAGTTAAATATTCATTACGTTAGGGTGTTATCTGGGCGACCATCAGATGATGATCAAGACACCTGTATTTATGTTAACGATTATAAAGCCGCGTATGAGATCACCACTCACCTTTTAACTCATGGACATGAAAATATTGGCTTTATCTGTGGCGATAAAGAACATAAATCGACGTCTGAACGCCTTGAAGGTTATAAAGCAGCGCTGGCAGATCATCATAAAGAATTTGATAAACGCTTTATTTACGATGGTAAATATTCGTTTGAGTCGGGTGTTGAAGGTGCAAAGCACTTGTTAGCCGAGAATAACACCTTGGCTATTACCGCTATATTAGGTGGCAATGATGAAATGGCCGCTGGCGCTCTATTTGCGTCACGCTTAATGGGTATTGCCATTCCTGAACAGTTATCTATTACTGGCTTTGAGGATTCTCCTTTCTCCCGTCAGACATGGCCAAAGTTAACTACCGCTCATCAAGCAAACGATGTTATCTCTCAACATGCAGCACGGTTATTATTTACCAAAACTCGCGGTGCTCGTAACCAAGATAAAGACATCATCACATCATTTACACCGTCAATTGTGATCCGTGAAAGTTCAGGTCCTAAACAGTAGCTACAGCCTTCACTGATAATAAATAAGGCGCTATAAGCGCCTTATTTATTATCAGTCAATTGCCAGTCTTCTGCCCTGTTATTATAACAGTGCCATTCCACCGCTGAGATTATACACGTCAGTAAAGCCAAGCTGAGATAAGTTAGTTGCCGCTTGTTTTGAACGATTACCACTGCGACAAAGTAAAATATACTTACCCTGTGGGCTCAATTGCCTGTCCACTAATGCATTTGCCATTCTACTTAGCGGAATATTCATCACTCGCGCGGGGCTAACTGCAAATAACTGAGGAATATTGTTTGCCCCATGTTCATATGGTTCACGGGTATCAATTAAATATACATCGCTTGCAGTTAACATATCTTTTGCTTGCACGGCGTTCAGTTCGTAAGCTCTACTGTATTTTAAACTGTCAGCATAACCACACAAAGTTGCAAATTTACATAAATTGTCTTCATCGCTGCGCTGCTTGTTGTTAGCAAATTCAGTATCACTTAGTTCATTGTTCAATAATGAATGCAATAACGGCGTTTGCTGCTGTTGAACTTGCCAATTAATAGCAAAACATTGCTGGTAGTCATGACCAGAACAAATAACTGTCGACTCTGCTAAGCATGTTGATAGTTGACGTAATGAGTGTGCCATAGCTAACGCATCCCCACCGTCAATTGCAGTATTACCAAGCCCAGCAGGCAGCAGCAAATCACCGCAAAAGCAAAATAGCACTTGTTGAGAGTTGTTACACCGCAATAAATAACTAACACTATCTTGGCTGTGCCCGGGTGTTGCTAAGCGCTCAATGGTGCATTCAGGTAATGCAATACTCGTTTGCTGCACTGGCCACCCCAATTCATGCTCGTCTTGCAAACTGAATTTTAAGGCCTGAGCCAACAATGTAGTCGCACAGCATCGCTCTTGATGGGCATGTGTGTCTAAAATGGCTGCTACCGTTAAATTTTGTGTGTGTACTATTTTTTCAAGCCGCGGGATAAGCTCAATAATTGGGTCAATGATCACTGCTTGTTTATCTTGACTGACATACAACCAACAACACGCACCTTGATGTCTAAATTGTGTTAACCCTAATGCACACGCTTCTTGCTGTGGTGATGACGAATCTGAAACCACCAAACAATTAGCTTGTAATATTGGTTTAAGTGAACGAATACGCGCACAGGCAGTGGTTATTTCAGCCTGTGTTGTCGCCGGTCCAAATGATAAACGTATTGCATTTTCACTACGCCAATCACTCACGCCCATGGCATCTAACACAAAACTACGATTTGCGCCTGAGCTACAGGCTGAGCCACCACTGATACGAATACCTGCCGCATCGAACAAATCCATCACTTCTTTACTACTGAGTTCATCAACAGCAAAATTTAACGTTGTTGGTACTGACAATGCAAAAGTATGATTAAAGGTTATATTACCAAAGGTATCTACTAAAGCCTGATGTAATTGTTCACGATAGCCGTTTAACACATCGATTGATTTAAACGTATCGTTTGTTTTATCCAGCAATAAACAAAACAGTTTGTTAAGACCTGCGATACCTGGCAGGTTTTCAGTACCGGAGCGCATGCCACTTTCTTGACCACCACCGGCAATAAATGGCGTATAAGCACTGCCTTGACGAATATACAACACGCCTATACCTTTCGGCGCGTAAAGTTTATGGCCTGAAAATGGCGCGTAGTCAATCGTTGTATCACTAAGGGCCAATGCGGTTTTCCCTAGCGCTTGTACGCAATCCACCATCCACGCAACTTCCGTGTTATGTGCTCGTATTACCTTTTCAATCGCTTTTAAATCTTGATAAACACCGGTTTCATTGTTAACCGCCATGGTACAAATCATCAGTGCATCACCAGCGTGTTGAGCAATAAAATCTAAATCTAAAAGGCCATCACTCGATACCGGGATCGCAAGCACGGTTGCGTTTATACCCAATACGGCATTCCAATGTATTAATGTATTAGGTACTGCTTTATGTTCAGTCGCGCCATACAGTAATACTGGATTTGGTTTAGCATGATCTTTAGCTGCTATGAGCGTAGACACGACAGCTGTTTGAATTCCTTCGGTAGCCCCAGAAGTGAATAAAATATCCCCCTGCTGTGCACCTATCACATCACGTGCTTTTTGACGTGTTTGCTCTAATAAGTGTTTAGCTTGAATACCGGTAATGTGTGAAGAAGAAGGGTTACCAAAGCAGATTTGCATAGTATGCGAAACAACCTCTGCAATACAAGGTAGCACCGGTGTTGTTGCGTTTGCATCAAGGTAAATTTGTGACGATGAGTCAGTAGGTAATATTAAATCAGACATTAAAAAACGCACCATATTACTAAAAGATATATCTTATAACCCATTCTACATAAAATTAATGGGCCGCGTAAGAATCAATTAGTCTCTCAGGTGCGTTTTCTATACCATTTGATACTATACCCAAAATACCTAAATCTTCAGGTGATTTAGGTATAAAGCTAATTAACCAAAGTTCGTGTTAGCTATGCTCAATCAGTTGTTCTTCTTGTTTCGTTGACCAAGCATTGAGTAAGGCTTTTACCAATGACGCTAGTGGAATTGCAAAAAACACGCCCCAAAAACCCCATAAGCCACCAAAAAACAGTACCGCAACAATAATAAATACCGGGTTCAGATCAACCGCTTCAGAAAATAGTAACGGCACCAGCACATTACCATCTAATGCTTGAATAATGCCGTAGATGATCAGTATGGTCCAAAACTGGGTTTCTAAACCAAATTGAAATAATGCCACGGCCGCAACAGGTATGGTAACAAGTGCCGCACCCACAAAAGGGATCAATACTGATAAACCCACTAATACGCCCAATAGCGCTGCATAACGTAAATCAAAAATAGTGAACGCGATAAACGATACTGAGCCTACAATCAAAATTTCAAACACCTTACCACGAATATAATTCATGATTTGTTGGTTCATTTCGTGCCATACCTGCAGGATTAAGCGTCTTTGTTTTGGAACGAGTTTTTCTGCACTTCTGATCAACTCCAGCTTATCTTTGAGCATAAAGAACACCAGTAATGGTACTAAAATAAGATAGATCAACCACGCCACTACATCTTTTAATGATGTCAACGAGACCGACAATAGTACTTGGCCAAACTCAATTGCTTTGGCTTCAACGCTGCTGACCACTGATTGTACTTGCTCTGCATTAATCAAACTGGGGTATTGCTCAGGCAAGTGCAGTAGAAAAGATTTTCCCTGTTCTATCATGTGCGGGCTTTCTTGCACTAAATTACTTGCTTGCTGCCACAGTATTGGACCCATGCCGATCACTAAGGTCAGCATCAACCCTGAAAAAATTAACATCACAATAATAGTGGCAGTAAAGCGGTGTAAGCCAAAACGCTCTAAATGCGCAACTGGCCAATCAAGCAGATAAGCAATCACTAAAGCAATCAAAACAGGTACAATAAGTGCACCAAAGAAATAAAACATCGCCATTAAAGCGAGTAATAAAAACAATAGAGTTACTGAATGTGGATCTGAAAACTTCCTTTCGTACCAAATTTTTACATATTCAAACACGATTTAGCTCCACGATTAACAACCCACGTTGTTGATCTAATTTGTACGGATAATGATTTTTTAGCAAAAAGCGCTCCATATCTTGAGTTGGTTGATCCACTAATAATGTAAACTTTATCGGTTGCGCAGTTGCTAAAGCTTGGCGTAAAGTCAACTTAAACTGGATAAATTGCTGCGGACATTTGAATCCGCGCAAGTCTTGCTCTAGCATAACCAATTATCTGCCCTATAAAAATGAATAATAATACGGTCTTTGTCAGCGTTGTTAATAACAAATGTAACTTTTTCTTAAAACACGCATCGCAATAGTTTATCCTTATAGCATAGTTAGTAGTAAGGATAAGTTAATGTCTGGCACGCATAATAAAGCGCAACTACCGAGTAATCCAACTCTTAAAGAAATTAACTGGTATAAAAAACAAATAAACTGGGGCGAACTTCCGCCCTTCTATCACCTTGTCGCCTCATCAGTGAGCGAGTCAGAGGGGATATTAGAACATGGTTTTGATAATGCCGTAAAAAAAATAATTGATAGGCGCAATTGGAACCTCGATTTACTCGGAGGTCATGAAGACGCTCTTGGAGAGATATATTGTGAAAACAAGCCAAGAATTGCGCTGCACCAAGTATTTACCGACCGGGGCTTTGAATTATGGGCACTGCCTTATGCAAAAGACGTTACAATAGATAAATACGTAAAAGATAACCGCTTTATAGAGTTTAACGAGTGGGATCCAGTGTCAATGAAAAGTTTGATTCGGATTAATCAATTACATAAGTTTATTGGCTTTTACTTTGAGCGTGGTGACAAAGCAGATAAAGCACTTATTCTTCATGCGCACAAAGTAGTACATAAAATCATTAGTTTTTTACAACGAGAATTGAACGTTGTAAAGCTAGATGGGGTCACAATCAAAGAATTGTATCAATTGTGCGAACGAGATAGCAGAGCATGCAGTGATGAAATTGACATTGCTAAACTCATGCTAGGTGAAGATCATAACAAGGAATAAAATGCAGCTTAAATCAGCCTTTATTACATTACTCACTACACTTTTAACTTTTAGTGTGCTGGTAAGTGAGCCATTAAAGGCACAAACTAATTTTACATTACCCGATCTTGGTACTTCAGCATTGCAAGCTTTGCCTCTAGAAAAAGAGCAAGCAATCGGGAAAGTAATGATGATGCAAATTCGTGGCTCATCACCGGTTGTTAATGATCCTGTGCTTGATGAGTATTTAACAACGATCGGCCACAAGCTGGTTGCTAATGCAAATGATGTTCGCTTTCCGTTTTCATTTTTTTGGATCAACAATCCGGAAATAAACGCATTTGCTTTTTATGGTGGCCATGTTGGGGTACACACCGGTTTAATTGCACAGTCCGATAACGAAAGTCAGTTTGCCTCAGTACTTGGTCACGAAATTGCCCACGTTACCCAGCGCCATCTTGCACGTCGCATGCAACAACAACAAGATAACAGCGCCCTCACTATTGCCGGTATGATTGCCGGTATTTTAGCATCAGTTGTGTCACCAGATGCCGGTATCGCGATTATCTCAGCTAGTCAAACACAAAGCGCATTTAGTCAACTCACTCACAGCCGTTCAGCTGAGCAAGAAGCCGACCGAATTGGTATGCAAACACTCAATAATGCAGGATTTGACCCATACGCATCCAGTGAATTCTTAACCAAACTTGCTGCGCAAATTCGTTATAAATACAAGCCACCGGCCTTTTTACTTACTCACCCATTACCTGAGAGCCGCGTGTCTGATGTGCGCTTGCGTGCACAGCAATTTGAAAAACGCCAACTTCCGGATAGCTTAGAATTTAATCTTGCCAAAAGCCGCGTGATTGCTCGCTACCACCAAACACCAGAAGCAGCTGAAAATTTCTTTAGAAAGCTCATACGTGAAAACAGTTTTTATAATAAAACAGCGCTTAATTATGGCTTGGGTATTAGTTTATTGGATCAAAAAAAGCTCGATGAAGCGGCGCCTATTTTAGACGAACTTTTAAAGTCTGATCCTAAAAATTTATTCTACATTGATACGCATACTGATCTACTGATAGCACAAAAAAAAGCCGCCGAGGCAGTAAAATTTTTAGCCGCATTGCATGAAAATCGTCCTAACAATCAAGTTATTACCTTAAACCTTGCCAATGCAGCACTTGAAGCTGAGCAATACGATGTTGCAGTGCAAATATTAAAATCATTTTTACTCGAAAAACCTGAACATAATTTAGGCATGCAACTTCTTGCAGATGCCTATAAAAAGCAAGATAACTTAGCCGCTTATCATGAAGCAAATGCCGACGTTCTTGCACAATACGGCGCCTACTTAAAAGCCGCTGACGAAGTACAAAAAGCACTCAACTTTGTAGAACCGCAAGAGCTAATTAAACAACAACGTCTCAAAGCATTGTTAACGCAATACCGACAAATGCAAAAAGAGCTCGCAAGGCTTTAAGTCTGGTGCTGCTTGCCCTAAAATAGCCTTACTTTATCTAATTGGATTGTTACTATGTCTGTTACTATTTTTCATAATCCACGTTGTTCAAAATCGCGTGAAACATTAGCTCTACTTGAACAAAAATCGATTCAGCCAGAGATAATCGAATACTTAAAAACTCCACTGAATCATGAGCAAATCAGCATTTTAGTTAAACAGTTAGGGTTTTCTTCAGTTCGTGAACTAATGCGCACTAAAGAAGATATTTACAAAGACCTAGACCTTAAAAATGAGTATGATGAAAACGTACTCATTGCAGCCATGGTTAGCAATCCAAAATTAATTGAGCGCCCTATTGTGGTAAATGACAATAAAGCCGCTCTGGGTCGCCCACCAGAAAACGTACTAAGCGTACTTTAATGAGCGTCACTATTGTTGTGTTGTATCATTCAAGTCACGGCTCTGTTGCAGCCATGGCACATGAGATTGCAGAGTCGATTGAATGCCAAGGCGGTACTGCAATGCTAAGAACCTTTGTAGCAAGAGAACCTCACGATATTGTGATCAGCAAAGATGACTTAATCCAGTGTGATGGGTTAGCATTTGGCACCCCTACTCGCTTTGGTATGATGGCCTCACAAGCCAAAGCTTTTTGGGAAACCACCAGCGACTTATGGTTAAAAGGGCAATTAATAGATAAACCAGCCTGTGTATTCTCATCATCAAGTAGCATGCATGGTGGCAATGAGGCAACGTTGCTTAATTTGTCACTGCCGTTATTACACCACGGTATGCTGTTAATGGGTGTGCCGTATGAAGTACCTGAGTTACTTGCCACACAAACCGGTGGCACTCCCTATGGTGCAAGCCATGTTGCTGGTGCACAAAATAGCGCGCAATTAAGTAAAGACGAAATTAAAATTTGCCAAAGCGTTGGCCAACGCTTAGTTAAAATTACGAGAAAATTACAATGACATCGCACAGCGATTTAAACCCACAACTGACGCCGAAAAAGGCTATCACTATCCGTTTTCAACGTATTGCAATAATTGGTTATATTGGCTTGTTACTGCTGATGCCACTTTGGTTGTTTTTATTAGAGCCTAGAGAAGGTCATAGCAATGGATTTATTTTTGTTGTGTATATTCTGCCGCTTTTACTGCCGCTAAAAGGCATCATTCAAGATAAACCTTATACGTATGCGTGGGCAAACTTTATCGTTATGTTTTATTTTATTCACGGTTTTACCCTACTGTGGGTCGCACAAGAACAACTAATATGGGTCGTTTTAGAGCTGCTGTTCGCCAGTATGATGTTTATTGGTTGTACTTATTATGCACGTCACCGCGGTCAAGAGCTGGGACTAAAAATTCAAAAACTAAAAGATGAGTTAGCAACAGAAAAAGCGGCTCATGAATTTAATAAAAAAGACTAAAGTTAATACCAAACGACTTAAATATTTAACCATTCTAGCGAGCTAAATGGTCAGTAACTTAACACGATTGGTATAACAACTAAAAAACGCGCTTAATTAGCGCGTTTTTGTCTACGGTGCATGCAAGAAGCTTAAACAACTTCACTTAACGTTGCCAATGCCACAATACTTGCTAAGCCTAGCTGCCCAACTAAACTGATCAATGAGCAACAACGCAGTACAAATAACCCCCATGGGTGTTTAATATGCGGGTATAAAGCGCAGCGCTTCAAACTCATTGCAAAAAAGAAGCAAACTATAGCTAATATAGTCAAGCAAAGCGTCAACTCACTTTTAATCGCAAGTGTATCATCAAAAAAGAAAAACAACTGTAGCGGCAACAATAAAGTCACGATGGCATGTAAGGCGTGAACTTTTTTGATCCGCGAAAATTGTCCATCCGGCGATAATTCTTTAATACCAAAATCACGCTCTAAGCATTTCACTAACTGACTGGCTTTAACACTCACTGCTAAACGATAACAACTTAAGCCATCACAGTTACGAACACGAAAGTCATAGCCAGACTTCAATAATAGCACCATCAAAGGTTCATTTTTTGCTAGTACCGCATAATGTAAAGCACTGTTACCAAGGGCATCACGTTGTTTTTTATCTTGTTTATCTAATAAGGTTTGTACTAAATTAACAAACCCTTTTTCAACTGCCCACATAAAGGCCGTTTTACCATTTTCATCCGCCAACGTGCCTGTTGCACCTTGCTCTATAAAACGCATCGCCATCGTTTGTTTAGCTGTGTCAAAACGCAAATGCGCCAACAGTGCTTGTTCTAATAGCACCACTGAGTCAACATCTGGTGATACTTGGGTCAATAAGGTGAAATAATCCTTTCCACCAGCAACTTTTTTCGCCGCTAATTCACTTAACGCATTAACGTCATCGATTGAGTCAGGTATAAAGGTGCTAAAACGTTCACGAAAATCAACTTCTTTCCACAGTGCCAAAGCATCTTCAGCACTCATTTTACTGCCCGCATTGAGCGCATACTCGATGATTGTAAAATAGCGTTTTGAGAATAACTGAGATAATAACGTAACGGGTGTTTCTATCGTTGTTTGTGACGCTACAGCTGCATATTTTTCAAGGCGTTGGCAAAGTAATAGCACTAAACTCTCTGGGCTATACTCGTTATCAAAATAGTAATCTTTAGCTGCCGAAATATACTGTTGAGCGGCTTCATCATATTCACAGATATGTTGGAAAAAACACTCTTCAAATGGCTCAAGGGGAGTTAACCAGGTTAAATAATAGATAGGCGGTAGCACAGTTGTACACACGCCATTGTCTTCTTCAGTCGAGCGACAAGCCGGCCATGCTTCTAAAGCGTCTAAAATAAATGCACCGTTTTGCTCAATAAGTCCTTTGACTAATAACGGGTATTCTTTAGGCCAAATAAGTACATTTTCCATTAAAAAAACACAACTCCAGTGTCTATCTTGCTCGGTACAAAGGTCAGTAAAAGAGTTTAACAACTACAAACTGACACTGCGCTTAATATAATTTTAAGTACCCCAGTAAATTAGTGATACCAGTGGGTATGTAAGCGCTTATTCTAGCATACCCAAAACCACACGCTATAGCCAAACCGTGTGATTTTAAAAGAAAATAACAAAGCACCATGCAGTTAACACTGCATGGTGCTTTAGGTTGGAGACTTACTTGGAAATGATTACTTACTGTTAAGCTCAGCTGTCACTTGGTCAAGGCCAACTTCTGAAATTCGTTGAATAACTTCTTTTTGCTTTGCACTGAGTAACGAAATACCTTCAGCGACAATATCATATACTTTCCAGCTACCATCTTTACCTTGGCGAAGCTTAAAGTGTAAGTCAATCGTTGGCGCATTATCTGCAATAATTTGCGTCTTAACCGTGGCAAACTCACCCTCTGCAGCATCGTTACTCTCTTCGAATTTTATTTCTTGCCCGGTATATTTCATTAATGCACTAGCATAGGTAGTGGTTAAGTAATGCTCCACTGCACTTATAAATGCAGTCGCTTGTTGGCGATCGATACCTTTAATGTGCTTACCTAATAATTTATAGGAAACAAATTTAACATCTATATTAGGCATTAAATACTGATCAACAATGTGTGCCATGTCACTTTTACTCGCTGTGCCTTGGCTGTTTATTTTGCCAATTTCACTAAACAGCTGATCGCCTACCTGAGTTAATAACTGATTAGGTGACTGTTGTGTTTGCGCAAACAAGGAAGCACTAAAAACTAGCGCGATTAATAATAAATAACGACCAAGTGAAATCATTGTTGATAAGTCCTAAGTAAATCTTGTAGCGTAATTTACGCTGTTCATAAGAGATTAAAAAGCCTCAAAATAGCACCTTATTAGTGCCAGCACGGCATCAATTGATTTAATCTTTTTATTTCATATTGTTAGCTAAGCTCATGCAATAACACACAGAGTCTGTGAATTTATGCCACTTGAATTAGCCTCCCCCACGCCCTTATTTTGTAAATAACGTTTTCATCTAAAGAGCTTTACCATGTTATTTAAAACATTAACTGTATTGATTTTATTATCTATTTCCATGTTCAGCAGACTATCTTATGGTGCGCCCTATACACTTTCCCCTCATGGCTATGCCATTGATTACATTCAGGGGGAAGGTGATGTTAAAGGCTTAAAATTGGCATACCAATACCATGCTCCGGCACTACAATCATTAATTGAAAATACCCATATTTACTTAGAATCAAGTATTAATATTTGGGAATACGGCGCAGATAATAGCCATCAGACAAATGTTGTCCTTGCAATGTCCCCGGTATTTCAACATCTGATCAGCTCAGTGCGCGGTATTCCTCTGTATTTCGAAGCCGGCATAGGAATTTCATTAGTCAATGACACTCACTTCGCCGGCAAAAATGTGAGTACCCACTACCAGTTTGAAGACCGACTAGGCTTTATTGCTGATTTTGGAAAAACCAAAGCTGCGGTGCGTTATTTACACTATTCAAATGCAGGGTTTAAAAGACCAAACCCAGGTCTTGATTTTATTTCGCTGTCGTTTTCTAGACGTTTTTAACCCTAGAAATCTTTGCTACACTGAGTACTTATAAATGACTCATTAGAGATCACCATGCAAATTTGGCATATACTCATCATCATCTTAGTGTTGGCAATCATTATCGGTAATATTTTGCTGATCAAACACTCAGCAAAAATGGATTTTAAAAAACCAACCGATGAAGATGAACTAAAATCAGAGCAACAAAAAAAGCCCTAACTAAGTTTTGTTAGGGCTTTACATCGTAGGAGATGTTCTTTACTGCAGCTCCTCACGCAGCTCTTTGGTTGCTTTAACCATATTATCAAGAGCTTGTCGCGTTTCTTCCCAACCACGGGTTTTCAAACCACAGTCCGGGTTTACCCATAAACGCGCAACCGGTATTTTTCGTGCGGCTTTATGGATCAACGTTTTCATCCATGCAATATCCGGTACATTCGGAGTGTGAATATCATATACACCTGGACCAATATCATTTGGATAATCAAAATTCTCAAATGCTTCAAGTAGTTCCATGTTAGAACGTGAGGTTTCAATGGTGATCACATCGGCATCCATATCTGCAATCGCGGCAATAATACCGTTAAATTCGGCGTAACACATGTGAGTATGAATTTGTGTTTCATCTTTCACACCGCTTGCTGAGACCCTAAATGCATACGCTGCCCATTCTAAATATGCTTGCCATTGGCTACATTTAAGCGGCATACCTTCACGAAATGCAGGTTCATCAATTTGAATAATATCAATACCGGCATTTTGTAAATCGACCACTTCATCACGTAACGCAAGTGCAATTTGATTAGCGATGGTGGGTTTGTCTAAATCATCACGAATGAATGACCAAAACAGAATAGTTACAGGACCTGTTAGCATGCCTTTCATTTTCTTACTCGTCAGCGACTGTGCGTATTTTGTCCACTGAACCGTCATCGCTTGTTCACGTGATACATCCCCCCAAATTACAGGTGGTTTCACACATCGCGAGCCGTAGCTTTGCACCCAACCAAACTGGGTAAAAGCAAAGCCTTCTAATAGTTCAGCAAAGTATTCAACCATGTCATTACGCTCCGCTTCGCCGTGCACTAACACATCTAAATCAAGCGCCTCTTGCTCTTCAACAGCGTAACGAATTTCTGCTTTCATTTGCCTTTGATAATCATCCGCAGATAATTCACCGGCTTTATAATCACGGCGTGCTTGACGAATTACTTGAGTTTGTGGAAATGATCCTATCGTGGTGGTCGGCAGTAGCGGTAAATTAAGTGCTGCATGTTGTTTTTCAATACGTTGAGAAAATGCATGATTACGCTTACCGTCTTTTGCGGTGAGTGCAGTTACACGCTTTTGTACAGCTGTATTATTTACACGAGTAGAGGTTAAGCGTGCTTTAATAGGTGCTGAATAAGCAACGAGCTCACTGCTATCATTGCTTTCAAGCGCGGCTTTTAATAATGACAACTCTTGGCCTTTTTGTTTTGCAAATGCAAGCCATGAACAAAGCTCATCATCGAGCTTTTCTTCTTGCTCTAAATCAACCGGTGTATGCAGTAAAGAACAAGATGGAGCAAGCCATAGATTATCACCGCGCTTTAGCGCAATGTCTTTTATGCTATTAAATACAACCTCTAAATCAGTACGCCAAATATTACGGCCATTTACTACGCCTAATGATAAAACTTGATCGGTACTTAATAATATATCTAGTTTTGCAACATCAACATTTGTTGCAACACAATCAAAATGTACGCCATCAACAGGGTAACCTGCAATATCATCAAAGTAGGCAGTGACTGAGTCAAAATAACTAGCAAGTAACAACTTCACGCCTTGACCTGCAAGTGCACGAAAGCTTGTTTTTAATGCCTCTTGATAATCTTCTGTCAGCTCTAAACCTAATATAGGCTCATCAACCTGTACCCATTCAATCCCTTGCTGCGCTAATTTAGCGAACACGTGTTGATAAACAGCTAATAGTTTTTCAAGTAAGCTAAGTTTATCAAACTCCTCACCTGCACATTTTGCTAAGTAAAGATAAGTGACTGGGCCGACCAATACTACTTTTGCATTGTGCCCCAATGCTTGTGCTTGAGTAACTTGCTCGAATAACTCAGTCCAGGTTAGTTGAAACTGCTGATCATGAGTTAGCTCTGGAACTATGTAATGATAATTAGTATTAAACCACTTTGTCATTTCGCTTGCTGCACATGAACAACCGCTTGGTGCGCGACCACGCCCAATACGAAATAATGTATCAAGATCAATGCTACCATCCGCTTTTTGATGACGCTTGGGCACTGCGCCAATCAATAAAGAGGTAGATAACACATGGTCATACCAAGCAAAGTCACCTACCGGTAATAAATCAATCCCAGCATCTGCTTGAAGAGCCCAATTTTCTGCGCGGATCGTCTTACCTTGTTCAAGCAACTGCGCTTGGCTGATTTTACCAGCCCAGTATGATTCTACTGCAAATTTTAGTTCACGCTTTCTACCTATGCGAGGAAAACCTAAGTTATGTAATTGTGCCATGTTGAAATTCCCTTCCAGCTGTTTAGATAGCTAAAACCATAAACCTATACCTGACATCAAACAATTGATGCTCCCTCAGTTTCAACTTGAGGTAAATTCATGGAAATATTTTTTTGCAAACTCAAAAAATATAATGACAACGCTGTCAAATATGATGCTATAGTATATTTGTAAATTTCACGTAAAAAAATGGGATTTATAGCCATCTAGACGTTGATGCATCTTAATTTAAGGCGTATTATGGCTGTAATCTGAGTTAAACTCACCTTTACCATGAGAATTATTAAAGATGATTGATGTAAAACACTTAAAGACCATCGCAACCTTGAAAGAAACCGGTTCCTTGGTAAATACTGCGCGCGAATTATTTTTGACTCAATCCGCTTTGTCTCATCAAATCAAAGATTTAGAAAACAAACTTGATTGCCAACTATTTGAACGTAAAACTCAACCGGTGCGCTTTACCCCACAAGGTATGCTATTACTTGAACTTGCCAGCGAAGTACTCCCGCGTGTTGAAGCAACCAAATGCCGTTTAAAAGAAAGTCTTAATCAACCAATTTCACAATTACGACTTAGTGTTGAATGCCATGCTTGTTTTCATTGGTTATTACCAACAATTAAAGAATTCAATAACTTTTGGCCTGATATCAAAGTTGATTATGAGCGCGGCTTTAGTTATGACGCTATTCCTGATCTGCTCAGTGATGAATTAGATTTAGTACTCACTTCAGACATTCGTGAACCAGATAAACTTGAATACGCACATTTATTTGATTTTAAACTTAAATTAATTGTTGCTCCTGATCATGAACTAGCGAAAAAAGCCTATGTAACGGCACTTGATTTGAAAAACGAGACGATTATTTCGTACCCTATTCCACGAGAGCGTCAGGATATCTTCAAACATTTTATTCAAAATGCACGTTTTGATGGCACCTTGAAAACCGTAGATCAGGGCTTGCTCATTTTTCAGCTTGTCAGTGCCGGAATGGGGGTTGCAGCATTACCGGATTGGTTAGTAACACCATATGAAAGCCAAGGACTCATTAAGTCGATTCCATTAGGCGCACTGGGATTAACCCGTCCAATGTATTTAGCCATGAAAAAGAATATGAAAGATAACCCAGTGTATCGCCACTTTTTAAATACCTGTAAGTTAAATAACGGTCGATAAAATAGGTTTAACCCAGTAGCATACAGAAAACCCCTTTATGTGTGCTACTGTGATGTTTGAACTGAAAAAAATCCTCGGTGCAATGCTGATGCCATTGCCTCTGTTTGCTCTACTGTGCTTTGTTTGCTTATTAATCGCACTGCGTACCAAGAAAGTCAGCGTATTTATTGGTTTAATCGCAATCACCAGTTTATTGCTGATTAGTACCCCTTTTATTGGTCAAAAAATAATTGCTCCAAATTCACAGTTAAAGTATATTTTTGATACAAGTAAACAGCCGATACTCGATAAAATAGTGGTACTTGGTTGTGATATAAATCCTAACCCAAAACTTAACGCCAATAGCCAACTTGGTAATTGTGCTAAAAGCCGCCTAATCGAAGGTATGCGCTTAGCATATGTGTACCCACAAGCTCAACTTATTGTTTCAGGTGGCGGTTACAATAAAGTGACCAACAGTAGTTTGATGCAACAAACCGCGATAAGTTTAGGTATTGATGCGCAGCGTATTAAACAAAATCCTACGGCTATGGATACCGCCGATGAAGCGCGGCTTTTAGCACCTGCTCTAGTTGATTTTAAAGTTGCACTGGTAACTTCGGCAAGTCACATGGCACGAGCAAAAGATCTATTTAATAGCCAAGGCGTTGATGTTATTCCCGCCGCCACTGATTTTTACGATTTCTCAGCGTGGCCTCATCACAAACAATATATTCCGAGTGTTGAAGTATTAAAGGCAGTCACAAGTTATTGGCATGAAGTAATCGGTAGTACGTGGATAAGTGTGCGCCGCTGGATTGATCCAGAAGCGCTTTAACATCTCACTCACTTAAAGTGAATTAGCTGGCAACTCAAACTGGGTTGTCTATATCAATAAAGGTTACATCAAAGCCATGTTGCTCAGCCAATAACTCACCGAGCGCTTTTATGCCATAGCGTTCGGTGGCGTGATGGCCTGCGGCAAAAAAATCGATCTTTTGCTCACGCGAACTGTGAATGGTCTGCTCTGAAGCCTCGCCTGTTAAATAGGCATCAATCCCCTGGCTAGCAGCCAAATCAATATAACCTTGACCACCTCCAGTACACCAAGCGATGGTCTCAATTAGCTCATCACGTACTAGGCTAACTAAAGGTTCACGAACGAGCACTGTTGATATTTTTTGTGCAAATTGCTCACCACTCATTGGGATTTTTAAACGCCCTTTGACTGCGACACTATTTGCTACAGGCTCCAAACCATCGAGTATTTCTAAATCAAGTAGCTGTGCTAATTGCGCGTTATTACCGATTGCTGGATGCACATCAAGAGGTAAATGATAGGCAAATAAATTGATATCATGATTAAGTAACGCAGCTATGCGACGCTTTTTCATACCGGTAATAGGTTGCGCTTCACCTTTCCAGAAGTAACCATGATGAACCAATATTGTATCTGCGCCATGTGCAATTGCAGCATCGATTAATGCTTGACTAGCAGTGACACCTGTAACAATTTTTTTAATCTGTTCACGTCCTTCGACTTGTAGCCCATTTGGGCAAAAGTCTTGAATAGAATCAGGTCTTAAAATGGTATTTAGTAATTGGTTAAATTCTCTGCGCTGCATTTTTTTATTCCAGATTAGCGTTAAATTTTGTGCAAATTTTGGCGTTTATAGGGCTAAAATGGAAGGAAAATCGCAAAAAATTGAAAAGTAAGTCAAAAATAGGTATAAATAAATATTCTCAATCTGTGTTTACAACGTATAGGGCCTCTGATGAGCAAACTAGACAAAACAGAAGTATTAAATGCCTTTGAAGCAGCATACCAAGCAGCCAATGGTAAGAAACCTGAAATCACCAGCAAACCTGGTTGGTACAGCATCGACGGCGGCAAAAACTTGCGCCTTGCAGAAGTTGCTGAATTAACAGAGCAGCTAACTTCAGGCGATACGTCTGCACAACCTGCAGCAACAGCACCTGCTAAGAAAACTAAAACTAAATCAGCAGTGCCAGCTAAAGCAGCTGTTAAAAAACCACCATTTACTATAACAACAGCTAATGAAGAAGGTTACACTGCCGAAGAGTTTTGGATTGTGTACCTAGCTAAAAAAGATCACGATTGCCGCTTACCTCGCGGTGTTGTGTAATAACTTTAGACTCATAGCATAAAAAAACCGCTTTTAAGCGGTTTTTTTATGGCCAACAACGTTGAGTTTTGTATTCAACCACCCTGATATATACCCACAGATAACAATAAACACGGTACCAACAAGAACTGGCATAATCAAAAAGTCCCAACTTTGACCACTGACCATAATCAAAATAGGGTTGGCCCCTGCTGCAGGATGTATGGTGTTAGTCAACATCATTACGGTCACAGCTAATCCAGTCGCAATAGCAATACTGATCGGATCCACGCCTATAAAACTAATAAAAGCCAAACCTATCACGGCAGTGATGAAATGCCCTACAATAACATTTTTTGCTTTTGCTAAAGGGCTGTTTGGTACACCAAACACCAGTACCGCAGTTGCGCCAAATGGTGCCATAAGCCATACACCATAATTCCCTAAACTTTCTAAATATGCTAATACCGAAAGTGTCAGTGCTGAAAAGATACCCGCGATAACGGCTTTGTAAAATACATCATTCATTAATATTACTTCCTTCAGAGGTAGACCGACTTGTCTACATTTAGATGATAGACAAGTCGGTCTACTTATGTCAAGCTTACTTTTTGACTAGGAGCAACCATGGATAAACGTACCCAGATAATTAATACCGCACTCAGTGCGTTCTATCAAAGAGGGATCCATGCGGTAGGCATTAATGAAATACTTAAAGAAGCAGGTGTTGCAAAAAAAACGCTTTATAATCATTTTGTCAGTAAAGATGAGTTGATCTGTGCGTGTTTAGAGCTCAGAGATCAGCGCTTTAATCAGTGGTTGTATGAACAATTAGAAAACTGCAATACCCCCTTCGAAGTGGCTGATGCACTTTTTAGCGCACTCTCCGCTTGGATAGACAATAAAGTCTCTGAGCTTGGACCTTTTAATGGCTGTTTTTTTATTAATACCGCAGCGGAGTTTCCACACAGCGAGCACCCTATCGCGATGCTTTGCAAAGCACACAAAGAATCAGTTTTACAGTTATTGTTCGATAAACTCTCACACACAGAACAACTTAAAGGTCAGTTAGAAAAAACCATACAGTTAGCACAATTATTAATGACCTTAAAAGAAGGTATGATCTGTCAGGCTAGAGTGACGCACTCCAGTAATACACTAATGCAAGACCCAGTATTATTACGCCAACTTATAGCAAGTAGCATATAAAAAAAGCGGCTATTCAGCCGCTTTTGATTGGTTTATAACACTAATAATTACTTATCTTCAAAGTACAATTTGTCGCGTGCTTTTTTGCCAACTTCATTCATAGTCGTGGCATCAAATAACCGACCGTTGATCATCGTATAATCAACTTTATCTGTATCACGAATATTAGTCAGTGGATTACCATCGATCACCATTAAGTCAGCCAGTTTACCGACTTCCAATGAGCCGATATTCTGATCAAGGCCGATGTACTTGGCCGGATCAAGCGTCGCCGCACGAATAGCTTCCAGTGGACTCATACCACCTTGAGCAAACATCCAAATCTCCCAGTGCGCTGCAAGGCCTTCGCGCTGACCATGTGCACCTAGATTCACTAAAACACCTAAATCTTGTAGCTCTTTTGCTACCCGTGCATTGTTAAAGTGATTATAGTGGTGATCGGGTGCTTTAACACGGCGCATTGAACGTGGTAGTAATTGGTTTTTTGGCACAAATTTACTTAAGCGCGGGTGATTCCACACATCAGTCTTATCATACCAATAGTTTTCTCCCCAGATGCCGCCATATGCCACACCAAGTGTTGGCGTGTAGCCTACATCACTTTGTGACCAAAGCTGCTTGATATCATCATAAATATTCGCCACGGGAATTGAGTGCTCAATGCCCGTATGACCATCAACCACCATCGTTAAATTATGCTGTAATAATGAACCACCTTCTGGCACCACCATCATTTCAAGCTCTCGGCCAGCTTCAATTACTTGTTGGCGTTGTTCACGTCGTGGTTGGTTGTATGATTTAACACTAAACGCGCCAACTTTCTTTAATCGCTCTAAGTGAAATTTAGCATCATCTAACGAATCAATGTGTGATGTATAACCTGGCATATTGGCACCATATAAAATAGTACCGGTTGAGAAAATACGTGGGCCTACAATAGTCCCCGCTTTTTGCATTTCGCTGGCTGTAAAAATCTCTGTTGTATCGTTTGATGGATCGTGAATTGTCGTGACGCCTAACGATAGGCCCGCTAAGTTTTTCCAATTTTGCTCAGGAATGATCTCATCGCTGCCTTGTGAACCATGCGCATGCGCGTCAACAATTCCTGGCATAATTGTTTTGCCAGATACATCAATTACCTGTGCGCCTTTTGGAATGTTAATATCAGCAGCTGTGCCAACGGCTTTAATATGTTTACCATCGGTTAATAGTATTCCATTTTCAATGACTTGCTCACCTTTCATGGTAATAATACGTGCGCCCGTTAAAGCTATCATGCCTTTTGGTTCAGCCATTTTGCTACTAAAGCCAATGTTATCGCCACTTTTTACTTTGAAGTCAGCGTCATCCGCTTTATTGATATCAAATAAACCTGCCAAACTTGCATGATAAAGCTCTGGGCCTAGCGTCCAATACAGTTTATCGCTGCTGGCGCTCCAGCTGATATTCTCACCGGCACGAACAGATAACTGCTCAATCGGAAATTGGCTGTCTTTAGGACCAATATTAATGGTTTTACCACTTTGCACTAATGGCGTAACAAACACTTTAAAACGTTCAGCAAAAGCGAGGTACTTGCCATCAGGCGATACTCTAAACTCAGTAGCATGCTCTGACTCATAAAGCTTAGTGATTTTTTTCGAATCAAGTTCAACCACACTTAGCGTTGGCTTAGGCCATGGGCTCATCACAAAAACTCGATCATTAGCTGATGCAAACTGCGGCTGATAACCACTTTTAGAAATCAACTCAGCTTTCCCGCCTTTGCTACTCACTGCATAAATACCCGGATGCAGTGACCAATCAGGGTTTAAGATGCTGCCTCCTGAGGCTTTACGGTACACCACTGTTTTGCCATCAGGGCTGAATGTTGGCTCAACATATTTACCTGGCTCTGTGGTAATATCATCACCGCGACCACTACGCGCAGAGACAACTCGAACAGCACCCTGTTCGTTATCATCCCAGGTTACATAAACTATTTTTTTACCATCACGGGAAAACTGCGGGAACAACTCAAAGTGGTCATCTTGTTTAGTTAAACGCTTTATTTTTCCTGACTCTAAATCGCGTTTATAAATATGTCCTAGCGCTTCAAAAATTGCTGTTTCACCATCCGGCGAAATCTGTACATTACGCAACATTTTTACAGCAAATTCATCGCTATCAATGTTTTGTGTAAAACGCACTGCTTGTTGAATTTTTTTACTGGTTTTTACTTCAAATGGTACGGTTTCTACATCGCCATCTTGCACATCAAGTTTATGAATAGTACCGCCAGCCCAAAATACCAGTTGGTTATTATCTGGTGTCCATGCAATGGTTGGATACACGCCATGAATAGCCCAAGTCTCTTGCATATCACGTTCAAGCTTGTCATATAGCTTAGTATGCTTACCGCTGGTTAAGTCATATAGGTAGAGGCTAGTTTGAAAATCATCTCGTTTAATATACGCAAGCTTCTTACCGTCTGGCGACGGGGTTGGTCTAATCGCGCCGCCCATACCATCAATAATCGTTTCTATCTCACCCGTTTCGCGATCGTAACGCTTGATTTTATAAATGCCAGCAACCGAATCTTTTGAATAATGAAAGGTTTTACCCGGCGTCGCATCATGTGAAAAATAAACATATCGGCCATCAGGTGAAAACATCGGCTCACCTAAATCTTTTTGATCATTCTCACGTTTAGTGAGTTGTACACCTTTGCCACCCGCTTTATGATAAAGCCATACTTCACCTGCGCCTAATGAACGGCTCGCTGTAAAATGCTTACGAGCAACAATATAGTCGCCGTCGGGACTCCATGCGGGGCTGTTCAATAAGCGAAACGTTTCATCGGTTACCGCGGTTTGATTCTCACCGTTTAAATCCATCAACCAGATATTATCGCCGCCACCTTGATCAGAGGTAAACGCAATATGTTTACCATCAGGACTAAAACGCGGTTGCATTTGCCATGCGATATCAGAGGTCAGTTGAGTGGCAGTGCCACCAGCCATCGGCATAGTGTAAATATCGCCCAGCAAATCAAACACAATGGTTTTGCCATCAGGACTGACATCGATATTCATCCAAGTGCCTTGAGAGACACTAATATTAGCATCAACAAATTGCCCTTGTGGCGCATCCACTTGCCATTTTTTGTCATCATTATCTTGTGCCTGAGCCTGACCATATAGCGCCAGTGACACAGCTACAGCCATTGCTGTATGAAGCATTTTTTTCATCGCCTTCTCGCTTATTTTTATTGCGGTTTTTCATCTTATAAACATGATTGCAACAAAAACGGCAGCAACTTACCAGCGATATCTGATAAAGCGTCGTTATTTGGCGGTTAATGCCATTTTATTGGATCAAACTGATAATAGCCGACCAATAAACTGTATATTTCAGGATCATAATGGCGCAGCTCACTGGGCTTTTCGAGAAAAGTTTCGGTGATCACGGCAAAAAATTCGGCTTCATTTGTTGCACCATAACTATGAATAACATGCGGCATATTATACGCAACATGCGTTTTTAACTGATTATAAGCGCGGCTAAAAACACGCCCCCACTGTTTATAATCTACTTCTTTAGCTAATATAGGCGTGCCTGTGGTTTTACCTGTTTCTTGATCGAGTTGGTGAGCAAATTCATGAAACACTAAATTATGTCCGTCACTGGGTAAGCGGTTCCCTTCAAGCACATCGTGCCAGCTCAGCACTAAAGTCCCTCCAGGCCATGACTCGCCTTGACGAACAGTATTATGATAGCTTACTAATCCGGCACTATCACGAGATGTCTGCGGCGCGTAATAAGCACTTGGGTACAGCAAAATTTCTTTCACATTTTGATAAAGTGGCCATGGTTTATTAAGCACCAACACACACGCATCCGCAGCAATTATTAACTTCATACTCTCGTTAAGAATTAAACCATCACAACCAATAAAGCGTTTTTCATTTAGAAACCAGACAATATGACGCTCTAATTTTTCCCGATCAGCATCCGTCATTTTTTGATAGATAGGCATATACCGTAACAATAATGTTTTTTGCTTTTCATCTAAACGATAATCTTGATACTTTTTTTGCCACAAGCGGTTTTGAATAACCGGCCAACGCCAATAAACAACTACAAACGCAATCAGCGCAAATATTAATAATCCATTTACCATTAAAAGGTCCTATCAACAGGTGTAGCTTATTAATATGTCCTGTGAGGATAAAATTCAATCATCTAGCCTAGCAACAGCTAAAAAAACCGCCCATAACTATGTTATAGACGGTCAGCTATATTATTTCGTAAAATCAATTATATTAACGATATAAACGGTCCCAAGCACAAGTACGGTAACCATTACGTTCAAAGTAAAAGTTATTACAATTGTCATCGTAGTTGCTATTGCCGACATCAATACGATGACCACTAATATATTGATTATGTAATGACACCTGCTGGCCGTTATACAACAAAGTAAAATGCACGTGAGGACCTGATGATTGTCCCCCTTCACATAGTGCTTGGTAATAATTGTTCGCATAACGACCGAGCCATGCACCTGACTGCACAAAATCACCGCTACTATACTGCAGATTAGACATATGATAATAGTTGGTTGAATAACCACTCGAATGCGTTACGCTGATATTACATGACGAAAAACGTGTGATAGTACCACCATGCGCCGCTTGAACATATGGTGTATTTGCGCCCCAACCACCAGAGCCATTATTAAAATCAAGCGATGAATATGGATAACCAGAGCCAGTATTAGAGTGAGCCCCACCGCTGTACCAATAATAACCTGATGACCATGGTAAGTTCATTGAAAAACTAGCCGCAGCAAACTGCTGATTGCTACTTTGTAGTGCACTTTTAGAGGATCTTTGTAACTGAGCGCGACTATCAGGGAATAGACGCTCAAACGTCGCTAAAAAGCCGGTCAGATCGCTCTTAGCGTAATTAACATTATCTTTGCTTAATGCTTGTTTTTTAAGAACACTGACCAATGCTACTGTCGCTGCAGTACTGCTGTTGGTATTGACTCTATTCGTGATTTCCTCGCCCGCATACTTCGATGTATTCGAGGAGGCTTGGCTATCTTGCCACTGTTTAGATGCATAAAAACGTTGACATAACATCATTACCACATCTTCAAGCTGGGCATCAAAACCGTGTTCGTCCGATAAACCTGCAAAAGCATTATTAAGATCTGCGTCAGGATCAGAAAGTAAGCCACTTTGCAGCTCAATCAAGGCTAAGATAACTTTAGGGTTGATACTTGTATAACCTGCCCAGTGCAAAACACGCTCTTTTTTATCTTCCAGTACTGGCGCATGCAGAGCAAAGAAATTATCCCAATCTTCACGCAACAAGTCATTATTGAACACAAACTGAGTATCGTCCACAGCCACCAAGGAGGTTAACTTAAGTGACTCAATGGACTGTGCAGTAAAGTTAAAATAATTCTGCTTATGGCCTTGTGCAAACACCGCTGGCGACACACCTAAAACACCTGCTAATGCTACATATATCATCTTACTTTTCATCTTTTGTTCCTTCTGTTCACATCAAAAGACCCCAAAGTGGGAACAAAAGGTATAGCATCAAACCCAATTAAATGTTAATAAAATGTTTTAATATATGTATTAGTATATATTATGTACCCGAAAAGCAATGGCCTGTAGCGTGTTTTCCCAAATACTCTACTATAACTTTTAGAGTGTTATAACTTCGACTCGATTTCGCCCATTACTTTTTGCTTGATAAAGCGCCTGGTCAGCTTGCGCCAGTAACCTGTCATAGTCATTAACTGCCAATGAATCAGCGACTCCAAAACTAACCGTTACCGATAACCCGCTAGCGATGTTTGAAAAATCGTAGTTTGCAATTTGCACACGTAATTCTTCACATAATTGAGCGGCTTGTTGCGCGGTTTTATGAGGGAATAGTAATGTAAATTCTTCACCTCCCCAGCGAGCAACTTGACTATCATCACTCTCATTGAGCTCTCCTAGCATATGAGCAACCACACAAATTACACGGTCGCCAACAATATGTGACCACCCATCATTAATTCGCTTAAAATGATCAATATCCATAATCGCAATAGCGAGAGGTGAACCATGCTGTTTAAAATCAGCAAAATTGTCCGCAAGCCAACAGTCAAAGGCACGACGGTTTGGTAAATCAGTTAGTTGATCATGGGTTGCTTGATGAGCAAAGGCATCTGTTTGTTGTTGCAGATCATTAGTTTGTTGCTCAACCCGCTTAATCAGCTCTATCTCTATTTTTTTATAATGATAAAGCCGGTATCTATAAAGCCCGTAGACTAATGCTAATAAACCGATAAAAACCATTATTTTAAAAGTAGTTTTTTGCCAAAAATATGACTGAATCACAAACGTTAAGGTTTTATCATTATTTTGCCATTGCCCATTAGGGTAGCCCGAACGTACCTTAAAAGTATACTTTCCCGGTGGTAAATTAGTGTATTCCGTAATGGTTAATTGATTACGATTAACCCACACATTATTATAACCAGTCAATTGGGTCTGGTAATTCAACCGATGAGGCATAATAAAACTTAGGCCAGCATAATGAAAAGAGAGCCGCGAAACACCAAGCGGTAAAATAATTTCTTCATCTTGCTGCACCAAGGGGGTCATTTTGCCATCTACATACATTGCCTCAATAATTGTCGGTAATGTTTTCTTTGTAGCTTGCTTTAATCGTTCAGGGACGATAGTACTTGCCCCTTGCGCTGTAGCAATCCAAATACTGCCATCTTTGTGCAGCACTGCAGAAGGATTAGACCCGCCATTAGCCTGAGCGCTTAGCATGCCATCTCCTTCATCATATAGCTGATACTGGATTGGCAACGCATTATTTTGTGCTAACTGCGCTAGCCGCTGTTTGACCTGTTTTTGATTTACTTGGATCACACCGCGATTACTAGATAACCAAAACGAATCTCCCTGTGCCACAACTTGAAACAACTTATCAACTGGCAAGCCTTGTTCACGCCCAAGAATACTCATTTCTCCAGTTGGGATATGACACCGGACAAGACCACGGTCTGTCGCCATCCAAATATATTCAGATTCAGCATAAAAACCAAAAGCATATTCAGCATCAAAATGGGCAGGAAACACTTTAGCCGTAAATTTTTCTAAATTTGGGCTAAAAGATGCTACTCCAACGCCGGTTCCAATCCATACATTGCCATAATTGTCTTCACTAAGGGCTATAATAAAATCACCAGGTAAACCATCTGTACTTGAAAACTGCTTCAGAGAGCCATCCACGTCTATTCGTGTCAAACCTGCTGCAGTTCCCACCCATAAGCGCCCTGCACTATCAAATAACAACGCCCTAACTTCATTACTGGCTAAGCCATTTTGACGATCCAGAACAGGATAAACTTTACCATTGATAATCCGCATCAAACCTGAAGTATAGGTCCCGAGCCAAATTTGACCTTGCGCATCTTCGGCTAAACTTAAAACCGATAACGGATCATTCCCATAAGCAGGAGGGAATGTGTTTACTTTATTATCTTCAATGCGATTTAAACCAAGGCTGCTGCCTACCCATAAGCTACCATCAGAATGCGACAACACGGTACGGACATAATCGCCTGTCAACCCTCGTTTTGTGGTCCAAGTCGAAAAAGCGGCTTCACGCAATCGGTATAAACCGCCATTTGTGCCAACCCAAATACTATTTTCACGATCTTGTAATAACGATAAAATCCGATTTGCAGGTAAACCAGCGTCAGCATCAAGTTGTTCAAGTCCTAACGGGCTTAATCGAAACACCCCTTTATTGATCGTACCAAACCAAAGATCATCATGGTCATCTTGTAAAATACTTGAGATAGCCTCATTTTTAAGTTGAGCATGAATACTGATAAAACGATTGTTTACCTGTTTCCATGCACCTTGTTCACTGCCTACTATGAGCTCACCTTGGCGGGTCAAATACAAGGTGTATATTGGGCTTTGTGGTAAACCGGAATCGGGAGTAATTAAACGCGCTGTTTTATTATTAATTTGATACAAGCCATTGCTGGTTGCAACCCAGATAATACCTGCATTGTCTTCTATTAGACGATAAGCACTGAGGTTTTCTAAAATCGCCGTGTCCGGCGCACTATCAAACTCTCGATATACAACACCTTGGCCCTCAAGGGCTAACCAAGTTTCATCTGAAGGCGTTTTTAATACGTGATTTACCATCGCAGTCGCATTTGGCTTGGCATGCCATTGCCCTTGATATAAATGACTGATCCCCCCTCGAGCGCCCACTATGTATAGACCGCCATCAGCTTGTGGGGCTAAACTACGTAAACCAGAATCTGGTAAACCAGTTATTTCCGTACGTGTAAACAGTTTAAACTCTCGGCCATTAAATCGGGCTAATCCTTCCCAAGTGGCAATCCACACGTAACCATCATTTGTTTGTACCACGCTATTGATACTATTATGAGGCAAACCAGAACGGGTATTCCAGGTTTCAGCAAAGTAGTCATTAAGAGGTAAGCGGGTTTGCTCAGCAGCAAAGCAACTAAAAACAACAAAAAAGAAAAAGCAAAGACCTAAACGAATCATTATACTAAACGCCTTCGTAATTATGGCGAGCTAACAACTTAGCATGAACGCAAATTAAATAGATAATGATTTTCCAGTAGTTAACTATCATTATGTTTTCTTGTATATGAATTATACTAACATAGTCTGAGTTTTATTTTCATTAACTAAATAACACAATTCGTTTACGGCCACGCTAAGCACACAGAGCGTCTATACTCTGCTGCAGCTGTTCAATAAACTTCGCTACATGTAAACCATCCATCAATGCATGGTGCACATCTATTGAGATAGGCATTGTCCCTTTTTGTGCATCAAACTGTCCAAACACTAATTTAGGAATGCCGAAATGATTACCTTGTGTATGTGCATGAGAGAAGCTTGTAAAGTTCAACCACGGTAAAACCGAAATATGGATCAAATCAGTCTGACCTTCGGTTTGCGCAAAAGCAGTTGAGAATAATGGCTGTTGCTTTGCCGCTAAGCTAACTCTGTTTGCATGTATTTGAAAGTCGTTCAACGTAGCTTGTTGTGAAAAGTAGCTAAACCTAAAGGTATCATCATCAGCAAGCTCTACAACACTGGCACGTTGAGCAGCTAGTTGCCAAGGTACACCGTCAATGATCCTCAGTAACATTGGTTGATAAGCATTACTTGCCTGCAATGTCGCATAGATATAGGCATGAAAAAAAGAGCATTGCTGTGATTTACAATGCTGATACAGCGCCCCCATATCTAATTGTACACATACATTAAAGTAGGGTTGCGTAAACTCTTTAAACAGTGAGAAATGTTGTTCGCGTGGCCATGTGGCTAAATCGATGGGCGTCATATCTTTAAAAACTATACAGGTCAGGTTGACCGTATCGTGAGGGATTTACTGAATAATGTAAAGGCGTGCAATTGCACGCCTATAACGCGTTTATTATAAACCGTTTTTGATGATCTCTTGTGCGAGTTCGTCTGCGATCAAATGCGTTGATTTTTGCTCTTTCTCACTTCGCGAAAAAATTTCAGTTAAGGTCTTGAAGATCCCCTCAACATGTTTATTTGATGCCTCAGCACTGTAACCTTCTGGCGCTGTTTCATAATAAACATTAATAATACCACCTGCGTTAATCACATAATCTGGTGCGTATAAAATACCTTTTTCACGAATGATCTCACCGTGACGAGACTCGGCTAATTGGTTATTTGCACAACCAGCAATAATTGTCGCTTTAATGCGTGGAATAGTCGCATCATTTACTGTTGCACCAAGTGCACACGGTGCATATACATCGACATCAAGGTCGTATATTTCATCAATGCCTACAGCAGTCGCTGCAAAATCATTCACGACTCGATCAATTGCCACTTGGTTGATATCAGTTACAAACAAGGTCGCACCCGCGTCATGCAAATGTTTACACAAGCCATAAGCAACAGCGCCTAAGCCTTGTACTGCCACTTTAATGCCACTCAAGTCTTGGTGACCACGTTGATGTTGTAACGCCGCTTTAATTCCTAAAAATGTGCCATACGCTGTAAATGGTGATGGGTTACCACTTTTACCTTCAAGGCCTAATACATAGTTAGTTTCTTTATTCATGATAGCCACATCATCACAGGTGATGTTTACATCTTCAGCGGAATAATAACTACCATTTAAGCGCTCTAATTGGCGACCAAATGCACGGAATAATTGTTCAGACTTAATTTCTTTGGCATTTCCAATGATCACAGATTTACCACCACCAAATGGTAAACGTGCTACCGCATTTTTGTAGGTCATACCCTTTGATAAACGAAGCGCATCGACAACAGCGTCGTCATCACTTGCGTAATCCCACATTCTGCAACCACCAACAGCAGGACCTAAATTAGTATTATGAACGGCAATAATTGCACGAAGGCCTGATTCTTTATCTGAACAAAAAACCACTTGTTCGTGGTTATCAAAATCAACTCGATTGAACACAGCCACTTTATCTTACTCCGAAATTTGTAACCCGTGAGAGGGTATGCACGCTGAAATTGCCGAGACTCTACCACTTCATATTACAGCTTGCCACTATATGAGATGATAAAACCTATCAATATCAGGCGCCGTAATGAACAAGCTAAATTATCGCAATTTTAAACATTTTAAATTCAAAAATAGTCACTTTTTAGAATAGTTAATTAACTTAACTAAAAATATAGCATGATAACGTTTACGTGAACGTCAATTTAAATATTATTGTAAAGTTTAAATTACAAGGCAATAAACAGCAACAAGAGAGTAATGATGGGTCTTTGCGGGAGGTTAGGTGGTTTACATCCAACTGGTCAGAGCTGATAAGCGGTATCTGAGAAAACTCAAATACCGCATAATAAAGCGAATACTTATTTTAATTTAGCGTCTAACTCTGCAATTTTAGCTTTCCAAATTGCTGGGCCTTGGGTATGCGCATTTGCGCCTTCACTATCCACTGCGACAGTGACTGGCATATCTTCTACTTCAAATTCATAGATAGCTTCCATACCTAAATCTTCAAATGCCACTACACGGGCTTTTTTGATAGCTTTAGATACTAAATAAGCTGCTCCACCTACGGCCATCAAATACACAGATTTATTGTTTTTGATAGACTCAACCGTTGCAGGGCCACGTTCCGCTTTACCAATCATGCCAATAATGCCGGTTTTTTCTAGCATCATGTCAGTGAATTTATCCATCCGAGTTGCTGTTGTAGGACCCGCTGGGCCCACTGCTTCATCACGTACCGCGTCAACTGGGCCAACGTAGTAAATAAACTTATTATCAAAATCAACACCTGCAGGTAACCCTTCACCAGAATTGATCATATCTTGCAGACGTTTATGCGCTGCATCACGACCAGTTAATATAGTCCCTGACAGTAATACTGTTTCGCCCATTTTCCATTCATGCGTGTCTTCTTTAGTTAGCGTATTTAAGTCAACACGACGCGTGCCCTCACCCACTTCAAATGTGACTTCTGGCCAATCTTCAAGTTTTGGCGCTTTTAAGTTTGCAGGACCTGAACCATCTAATGTGAAATGTACATGGCGAGTCGCCGCACAATTAGGGATCATAACCACAGGTTTTGAGGCCGCATGAGTCGGTGCGGTTTTTATTTTCACATCAACCACTGTTGTTAAACCGCCAAGGCCTTGTGCGCCAATACCGAGCTTATTTGCGCGCTCAAATATTTCTAAACGAAGTTTCTCTTCGGTGGTTTCTGCGCCACGTTCCATAAGCTCATGGATATCAACTGGATCCATAAGTGATTCTTTTGCCATTACTGCGGCTTTTTCTGCCGTTCCGCCAATACCTATACCTAGCATGCCTGGTGGACACCAACCAGCGCCCATGGTCGGCAAGGTCTTTTCGACCCATTCAGCCACATCATCAGATGGATTAAGCATCACCATTTTACTTTTATTTTCAGAGCCGCCGCCTTTTGCTGCCACCATTACTTCAACATTGCCGCCTGCCACTAAATCAATGTGCACGACCGAAGGCGTATTATCTTTGGTGTTTTTACGGCTACCTGCAGGATCTGCAACAATAGATGCACGTAATGGATTATCTGGATTCAAATAAGCACGACGCGTCCCTTCGTCAACCATTTGCTGTACGGTTAAATCTGTTTTGTCCCACTTAACATCCATACCTACTTTCACAAAACAAGTAATAATACCTGTGTCTTGGCACAAAGGACGTTTGCCTTCTGCCGACATCCGCGAGTTAATTAAAATCTGCGCAATGGCATCTTTTGCCGCTTTACTTTGTTCTTTGTTATAGGCTTTTTCGAGCGCTTGAACAAAATCAAGTGGATGATAAAACGAAATATACTGCAATGCATCTTCAATGCTATCAATAAAGTCTTGCTGACGAATTGTACTCATAGGGGTTCCTTAAATTACCTTTACGTGAGAACACGTAAACTAGGCCAAACCAGTGACGGTGGTTTGTACAGCGCTTAGGCAACGTCACTAAACGCTGCCAAAAAATTATAACTTATGATACCCTCCTAGCCCGTTTCGAGCCAGTTCTTCAGGGTAAAAAAATAGATGATAAAGCAACAAAAAACCTGTATTCAATTAGACATTTCGCTCAACTGCCTAGAGGTTTTCGCCTATTTTGCCCATTTACCTTATGCCGTTCTGCTGGATTCAGCCAACAGCGACCATATAAATAGTCGTTACGATCTGATTGCTATTGCGCCAAAAATGCGCCTAGAAGTTAAAAATAACCACACGTTTATTGATGACAAGGCAACTGAACAAGATTGTTTTAGCATCATTAAAGCACAGCTAAATACTCTAGATAGCAGTAAAACTCAGCCTAACCTACCTTTTAGTGGCGGCTGGCTCGGGTATTTTGGTTACGACCTTGGCCGAGTCATTGAAAAACTTCCCAGCCAAGCTATCGATGATATCGATATGCCACAACTAGCTATTGGTCTCTATATGGATGCACTTATCTATGATAAAAAGCTGCACAGTTGGTTTTATGTCGCACAGCCTGATGTTGATAGATCAGCAATGTATCTACAGGAGTTAGCTCACGCCTCTCCAATTACCTCGCCATTTGAAATCACCCGAGGCTGGTCATCAAATATGAGCCGCGCACAATACAGCGCTAAGTTTGCAAGAATTCAGGGATATTTAAAAAGTGGCGATTGTTATCAAATTAACTTAGCACAGCGTTTTACAGCGCAGTATCAAGGCTCACCGTGGCATGCTTATTGTACTTTGCGCGAAGCTAACAAAGCACCATTTTCAAGTTTTATTAATCATCCTGATGGCGCTATTTTATCTATTTCCCCTGAGCGCTTTATTGCCATTAATGATAATCAGGTTGAAACCAAGCCAATCAAAGGAACGCTGCCACGGTGTCTTGATAAAAAAGAAGATGCGTTACAAGCAACTCGATTACAAAATTCAGCGAAAGATCGCGCTGAGAATGTGATGATTGTTGATTTACTGCGCAACGACTTAGGTAAAGTTGCCAAACCTGGTACCGTGCAAGTCCCGTCACTCTTTGCGATTGAGAGTTTTCCTGCAGTACACCACTTAGTCAGTACCGTGACAGCGCAGTTAGCTGACGATAAAACTGCGGTTGATCAGTTGTATGCTGCTTTTCCGGGAGGGTCAATCACCGGTGCACCCAAAATTCGTGCGATGGAAATCATTGAAGAATTAGAACCGCATCGGCGCAGTATTTACTGTGGTTCAATCGGTTATTTAAGCGCTTGTGGCAATATGGATACCAGTATTACCATCCGAACTTTAGTGTGTCACAAACAGCATATTTATTGTTGGGCTGGCGGCGGCATTGTTGCTGATTCACAAGTGGATTTGGAATACCAAGAAACTTACGATAAAGTAAATAAAATCTTACCTTTATTGAAGTAACCTGTGTGAATAGCAAACAGCTTATGGCTCGTTTTCAGCTAACTGCGCCTGCCAATGAGTATATACAGCCAGCTGATAAGAGACATTTTAAACAACGTCCTCAACGAGCCAGTGCCGTTATGTTACCGCTGATTGATGTAGATAACAGCGCGCACATATTACTATGCAAACGCCCAATGTTCTTAAATCACCATCCTGGGGAAATTTGCTTACCAGGCGGTAAGCATGAGTTGAGCGATGCAAACTTACGCCATACTGCACTGCGTGAACTAAGTGAAGAGCTAAATATCGCCCCATCAAATGTCACTGTCATCGGTCAATTAGGCGATTACTCTACTCTTACCGGCTTTACGATTACACCGTTTGTTGGTGTATTAGCCCCAGATACACATTGGCATGCAGACCAAAATGAAGTGGCCGCCAGTTTTTTGCTGCCCATCAGCGCACTCGCTGATGTAAACAATTGGCAACCCTTACCTTTTCATCGCTTTGGCAAAACTATTACTTTACAAGGTTTTTCAACTCCTTACGGACTACTTTGGGGAGCCACTGCTAGCATTATAAAAAACTTTATAAAAAAGCTTGCCATACCAGTTTAAATCTCTATTGCAAAGGGTTACAAGGGTACAATTACGCGTTATTATGTGCGACCGTTCAAAGGCAGCAATCGTGCTGAGTAAAAGTAGAGTAAAGTTATTATGATCAGTGCATTCGATATGTTTAGTATTGGCATTGGCCCGTCATCATCACACACCGTCGGCCCAATGCGCGCATCGCGTTTATTTGTTAACGAACTACAACAACAAAACTTGTTAACCGATGTCACCAGCATTAAAGTTGAGCTATATGGCTCATTGGGACAAACAGGTATCGGCCATGGCTCAGGCAAAGCAGTTATCCTCGGACTTGCGGGTTATGATCCGGAAACCATTGATGCCGATTTAGTAGACGATATTCTCGCTAAAATTGAAAATGAACAAGTGATCCACTTAAATCAAGTGCATCAAGCAAAGTTTCCAAAACAAGGAGCGATTGTATTCCACCGTCGTAAAACTTTGCCAAAACACTCAAATGCAATGGAGATCATTGCTTTTAAAGGCGACGAAAAACTCCATAGTAAAGTTTACTATTCAATTGGCGGCGGTTTTATTGTTACCGATGAAGAATTTGAAAACGAAAAACAAGCTGCGCTCACTGTCCGTGAAGAAAACCCAGCCCCCTTTCCATTTGGCAGTGCCAAAGAATTATTAGAAATGTGTAAGGAGTCAGGTTATAGCGTATCAAGCTTGATGATGAAAAATGAAAAAACCTTACGCACAGAAGATGAAATAAAAGATGAACTATTCAATATTTGGCAAGTAATGAAAGCCTGTATTGAACGCGGTATGCGCACCGAAGGAATTTTACCTGGTGGTTTGAAAGTAAAACGTCGCGCCCCTAGCCTGTACTTAAAGCTCAATATTGAAGTCAGCAATGACCCCCTTCGCGCAATGGACTGGGTGGATTTATTTGCCCTTGCTGTTAATGAAGAAAACGCTGCAGGTGGCCGTGTAGTTACAGCGCCAACTAATGGCGCAGCAGGTATTTTACCTGCGGTATTAATGTACTACCACACATTCATTAAAGAAATAGACCGCGATATTGCAACTCGTTATTTATTAACTGCCGCCGCAATTGGCATCTTATATAAAAAGAATGCCTCAATTTCAGGTGCTGAAGTTGGTTGCCAAGGCGAAGTTGGCGTCGCATGTTCAATGGCTGCTGGTGCACTGACTGAAATTGTCGGTGGCAGTGTATTACAAGTAGAAAATGCCGCGGAAATTGGCATGGAGCATAACTTAGGGTTAACCTGTGACCCTGTCGGTGGATTAGTACAAGTGCCGTGCATTGAACGTAATGCTATGGGAGCTATCAAAGCAATTAATGCATCGCGTTTGGCTATTCGTGGTAGTGGCGAGCAAAAAGTATCATTGGATAAAGTTATTAAAACCATGCTTGATACTGGTAACGATATGAAAACTAAATATAAAGAAACCGCTCGCGGTGGCTTAGCGGTAAATATAATTGAGTGTTAAGTTTTATAGTCATTAAAAAAGCCGCAATATGCGGCTTTTTTGTTTTCAACAGATTAAAGTCACTTAACCGGTAATTCTATATCTTCAAACAGCTTATCTACGTCATCTTGATTACGTAGTAAACTCGCTCGCTCAACCCGCTCTTTGGTCAAATGTGGTGCAAAACGCTCTATAAAATCATACATATATGTACGTAAAAAGCTGCCTTTTCTAAAGCCAATTTTAGTGGTGCTGGCTTCAAATAAATGGCTGGCATCAATACACACTAAATCGGTATCTGCAATTTGATCAATCGCCATTGATGCTACAACACCCACACCTAAACCTAAGCGTACATAGGTTTTAATCACATCAGCGTCAGTTGCAGTAAATACAATGTGTGGTTCAAGTCCCTGCGCATTAAATGCTTTATCAAGTTCTGAACGGCCAGTAAAACCAAATACATAAGTAATAAGTGGATACTGGGCAATATCGGCAACGGTTAGCGACTCTGCTTTTTTAGCTAGTGGATGGTCTTTTGCCACCACAATACTGCGATTCCAGTGATAGCAAGGTAACATCACTAAATCAGAATATAAATGTAGTGCTTCAGTGGCAATTGCAAAATCAGCATCGCCACGAGCAGCAGCATCAGAAATTTGCTGCGGCGTACCTTGGTGCATGTGCAATGACACCGCAGGGTACTTTTTCATAAATCCTTGGATCACACTTGGCAGTGCATACCGTGCTTGGGTATGTGTGGTGGCAATATTCAACTTACCTTGATCAGGTAGTGTATGCTCATTTGCAACCGCTTTAATACCCTCTACTTTAGAAAGGATCTCACGGGAAATATTAATTATTTCAGTGCCCGCGCTGGTAACATGGGTTAAGTGTTTTCCACTTCGCCCAAAAATCTGCACGCCCAACTCATCTTCCAACATACGTACTTGCTTAGAAATACCTGGCTGTGAGGTAAACAAACTTTCAGCGGTTGCTGAAACATTAAGTTTATGATTTTGGACTTCGACGATGTATCTGAGTTGTTGTAATTTCATGGCTGCATTTTTTAGTGTAGTTATACTGCTTATTTATAAATGCTACATCGCGTCAAGCCAAGTTTTTTCTGATTAACAATAGAAAAAGGCTGTCTGGAATCGTATTTATAAGGTTATCTGCTTAGGCTAGCATAATCCCTCGCCTTGAGGTAGCCATCTTTTAAGCTGATGCTCAAAATGAAAAAATATCATACGCAGATAGTAATAAATGATGAGAAAGTGAATTCTTTTTTACATAAGCCGCGCAAAACTATCCTGTTAGCATATATTTAATGTAAGATTAAAATTATTAGTTTGTGAAATTTGAGACCTAAACCATGATCGTTTCTATTATTATTATGTTGATTGTTGCACTGATTGTCATTGCCCTCTGGGTCAGTGCGGTACAACAGCATAAAGAGAAACAAGAAACAGAACGCCGCAAAGACTTAACCAAACAAAAAAAAATCATTGAAGAATCAGAAGACGTTCTATTAAATAGCGCAAACATCCCTATGTCAGAACATATTTTACGTATTCTACAACGGCGTATTCATGATGCTTTAGTCGCTATGGTGCAGCTATCACCCAATTCGAAAGAGTTAAAGAATCGCTTAAAGGAAGCAAAAGAACGTTTAGGAGACTCAATCGACACCACTAACTTAGAAAATTTAGTGTTACCCGATAACGACAAGCAATTAATAGCACTAATCCAAGGTATTAAGAAAGTACGCGCAGTACTTCGTTCAGAGCATGGCAAAGGGAAAGTAGACAGCCAAATTTTTATTGCTGAAGACAAGCGCTTAGAAAAACTCCAATTACGAATTAATATTGAAAGCCAGATTAAACGAGGTATCTCCGCACGCTCTGCGAATATGGTCGGTTCTGCACGCCAATACTTTGAAAAAGCCTACGCTACTGTATCTGCAGTCGCTTATAGCGATGACTATATAACCACTAAACGCCAAGAGCTCGAAGGTTATTTAGAAGCAATAAGCACAGAGCTTAAAGCATCTAATGCAACAGCACTGAAGAAAAAAGCAGAGCAAGAACAAGACGATTTAGACGTACTTTTTGCACCAAAGAAAAAGTGGTAAACCACTTTTTCTTTGTATTAACCTAGTAACTCACTAAGATAAAAACGCAAATTTGATCACAAACATCGCAGCCAATATCCACACACTGATGCTTACTTGTTCTCGTTTACCACACAATACTTTAACGACTGTATAAGAAATAAAGCCCAGTGCAATGCCATGAGCAATGGAGAATGTTAGCGGCGTCATCAGTAATACCACACTCACTGGAATGGCATCTGTCATATCATCCCAATTTACAAACTTAAGGTTTTGTAGCATTAGCACCGACACATATAAAATAGCTCCCGCAGTTGCATAAGCTGGCACCATTTTCGCCAAGGGTGCAAAAAACATCATCAATAAAAAGCACATTCCTACAACCACAGCTGTAAGTCCGGTTCTGCCACCCACAGATACTCCTGCAACTGACTCTATATATGAGGTTGTGGTCGAAGTGCCCAATACTGAACCGGCAATGGTTGCGGCGCTATCAGCACTTAATGCTCGTCCTAAACGAGGCATATTACCTTGTTCATCAGCAAGACCTGCTTTTTGAGTTACCGCAACTAAGGTGCCTGATGTATCAAATAAATCAACGAACAACAATGCAAAAATGACGCTAAGCATTGACAACTCAAACGCCGCTGAAAAATCAAGTTGCATAAAAGTAGGCGCAATTGAAGGAGGCATAGATATCACGCCTTGATACTCTACCAAACCCAGACTTAGCGCGATCACAGTTACTAATAAAATGCTGATCAAAACACCACTTTTAAAATCACGATAAAGTAGCGCTGCAATAACAAAAAAGCTAAAAATAGCCAACAATGGACCGGCAGCCGTTATATCACCCAGTTGCACTAATGTTGCAGGGCTGGCCACAATGATCCCGGCATTTTTAAGCGCAATTAACGCTAAGAACGCTCCAATTCCTGTTGCAATGGCTTGCTTTAACACCAATGGAATAGCATTAATTATCCACTCCCTGACTTTGAACAAACTCAGGAACAAGAAAATACAGCCCGACATAAACACAGCCCCTAATGCTGCTTGCCAGGTATAGCCCATGCCTAACACAACACCATAAGTAAAAAAGGCATTAAGCCCCATACCAGGAGCCAAAGCTAACGGATAATTTGCCCAAAAGCCCATGATAAAACAGCCAATAGCCGCAGCAATACAAGTTGCCACAAACGCAGCACCTTGATCCATACCAGCTTCAGCCAACATAGCAGGGTTGACAAACACAATATAAACCATAGTAATAAAGGTAGTGAGGCCGGCAATACATTCGCGGCGCACAGTCGAGTTGTGGTCGCTAATTTTAAATAACGCGTCGAGCATAAGTGAGTTTCATTTTAGATGACAATAATTGCGTGATTTTATCATATATTTCAAGAATAACAGGACAATTAACCTGATATTAGACTAAACTGAGCAGGTAAATGACAACAATAATATGTGTGGCACTATGACAGATACCTCGCCAATTGGCTTAGATTTAGAACAACAGTTAGAAAACGTATTATCGTTTATCACCCAACCGAGCAAAGCCCCACACAGTGCGGTTAAAGCTGATACTCCTGATAACACTGTTAATAAAGCCCTGTATTATTTAAAAAATGATCAACCTCCTCTCGCTGCTAAATGGATGCGCTTAGCTGCAATGTCAGGTAATCAGCGAGCCCAATTTTATCTAGGATTATTTTTTATCAAAGGCCAAGGCGTACCTACTAGTGTTTTTCATGGCGCAGTATGGCTAAGTTTAGCCAGTAGCCAAGGCTATGAGCCTGCAACAACCGCCTTAACTGATTTACGTAAACATCTAGCCACCCGCCGCTTTAAAGATGCCCAGTGTTATGCTGCAACACTGTATGAACAAATACACCAACAGCAGTTTGCTCACCTGATCCCCAACTCACCTTGAAAAGGGACTAATCTACCCTTTTCGTTAAAATCAATTGCCACCTCAATTTAAATAATTAATACATTGTTTTGTATAGTATTATTTAATTTTCTGCACATTTTCAAAGCTGATGGTATCAAATAAATTTAAAAATCGTTCAAAAAGATAGCAAAAAACACTTGCACACAAACACTGTATAAACTACTGTATATGAGTACTGTATAAACAACCAGTGAGTGAAACTTATGTTACAGCCAATTACCATCAGAACAGTTAAAAGCTATCAACAAGATAATTTAAGCGCATCAGTAAATTTGATTCAGATAGAAGATGAGATCTCTGCAACTTTTGAACTTCTAAAGGTGTTACACCATTACAATAATAAAAACGCATGGACGTTACTGATTGCACCGGATCACGTACCAAGTAAAGCTTTACTTGATTCATGTTCTATTGATACCAGTAAACTATTAGTGATTAGGCAAAAGCATCTGGTTAATTTAGAGTATGTACTAAATTCAGCACTACATAACGGTAACTTTGCAGCGGTGATCACCTGGACAGACATTGTGAAAGACAATCAAATAGCTAACCTGTCATTAAAGTTAGACCAAGCGAGTGCAAAACTATACTGTTTTACTAAAACCCAACAAGCTACAGAGATAGCATTAGCACAATAAGCTGTTAAAATGCCGTTTTTTAATAAAGCGTATTTTAATTATGACCTCACTCACTGACAGTCTTTGCTTATGTGGCAGCGAACAAAGCTATAGCGATTGCTGTGAAAAATTGCACTCAGGCAATATACAAGCAACAAGCCCAGAGCAACTAATGCGCTCTCGCTTTGTTGCTTATGCTTTAAAAAATGCTAAGTATATTTACCAAACTTATGCACAAGAAAAACAAGCAGCAAACCCAATCAAAGAAATTGCTGATTTTGCTAATAGTTGCCGCTTTATAAAATTAGCCGTGATCAGTGCAGACCAGCAAGAATACACTGGTTGTGTTGAATTTTGTGTTAGCTATTTTTATCAAAACTTGTTTTGCCAACTACATGAAAAATCAAGCTTCATAAAAGAAGATGGGCAGTGGCGTTATCTCGATGGTGATATCTTCCCTGTTGCAGATATAAAAATTAGCCGCAATGATGAATGCCCGTGTGGTAGCGGTAAAAAATATAAAAAATGCCACAGCGTATAACACTTTCTTAGAGTGTAGTTTTTACCGTAAGTATTTTATAAATAATCATAAATTCAAAAAAATCGCGACCCAACGTGGTCTGTCTAAGTGCGATTAACTATTTGTTGCTTAACCTAAATTTTGGTTAATGTGTTTTCTAACGCATTGATTTAAAGCACTAATATTACTTTTACTCTCCAGCCGAAATTTTCAGGGAAAATAAGGCGAATTTACGCGTCAATAGCATGCCTATTACAAGTAAATTTAACGCAGTTAACATTGAAAAATAGCCGCTGGAGATGGATTTATTATCCGAAGCTCAGATTACTTCCGCCAGTAGAATAACGCGGTAGCAGTTATCGATCCAACTAGGTTACAAACCTCTTGTCATGATTAAATCACTCCTAGATTAAACAAATTTTAATTCTGAAAAGTCAACATGCTCTAGTACTTCACAACAACACCTATAAACAACTAACTCATCCATAAAACATATATATACTGCGTTAGAACCAGCCCCGTAGCATGCTAAGATCTAGTCATATCAAAAAACAATAAAGGAACAAATGTTAAATAAATTTCAAGTATCAAAAAAACACTATAATAAAAACTAGAAAATAAATCGTTATTATTTTTATATTTTTTTAAAATAATTAAAACAAAGCCTAACCTATTAATTTTAATTAAATATATTTATTTAAAACGCATAAAAACAAAACTAAATAATGAAATTAAAACTAATCAATCAGTAATTAGCATTGCAGAAAGTCATATTTAGCGCAATAATGCCACCGGTAGCACTGCAGTGCAAGCATAGACAGGACTTGATTGTGTTAACATTTTTAACAATTAATTTATTTGATTGTTTTGATCTGAACATACAATAATTAGGAACAACCAATGAATAAACGTACGTTATTTAAATATTCTTTGCATGCTTTGGCCATAACAACTGCTATATATGGAAACAGTGCACTTGCTAATGCGTCAGGCTTTGCCGCAACGAATGGTGGTACAACCGGTGGTGCTGGTGGCGATGTTGTTTATGCAACAACTGGAACCCAAATTCACCAGGCTTTATGTAACCGAGCATCAAGTGACACACCAATTATCATCCACGTTGAAGGCACCATAAATCATGACAACACCAGTAAAGTATCTGGAGATAGTTGCAATACTGGGCCAGATCTAATTGAACTAAAAGAAATTAGTAATGTTTCTATTATCGGTGTTGGTAGCGGTGCTCTTTTTGACCAATTAGGCATCCATATTCGTTCATCTTCAAATATCATTATTCAAAATGTTCACGTTAGAAACGTCAAAAAATCAGGCTCCCCCACCTCCAACGGCGGTGATGCGATTGGCATGGAGTCAAACGTCAGAAATATTTGGGTCGATCACGTTACACTTGAGGCCAGTGGTGGCGAAAGTTCAGGATATGATGCTTTGTTCGATATGAAGAGTAATACCAAATACGTGACATTATCTTACAGTATTTTGCGCAACTCTGGACGCGGTGGTCTCGTTGGCTCAAGTGATAGTGACAATACTAACGGCCCTGTTACTTTTCATCACAATTACTATGAAAATATTAATTCTCGCACGCCTTTACTAAGACACGCGACAGCGCATGCTTACAACAACTACTACTATGGACTCGTGTCATCGGGCATGAATCCACGAATTGGCGGTAAAATGCGCGCCGAAAACAACTACTTTAAAAATTCCAAAGATCCACTCGGTACTTTTTATACAAATGATATGGGTTACTGGCAAGTCAGTGGCAATGTTTGGGATAATATCGATTGGTCTGAACAAGAAAACAAGCTTCACCCAGCAGGCCCTAATCCGACCTCAACCACAACAATCAACATTCCTTATAACTATCAACTTGATAATGCACAGTGTATACCCAACATCATTGCAGCAACGGCTGGCGCGAACAAAGGCTTGCAAACATCGAATGGCCAATGTGGCTCGACTACCCCAACTGATCCAACACCGGATCCAGATCCAATACCTGAGCCAACGCCATCAGGGGAAAATCTTGCTATCAGTGCCGGTGTTGATGGCAGTTCTAAAGCCAGTGGCTCGAGTTATGGCAATGTGAACGACGGCGATATGTCAACTTACTGGTCACCGTCAGCTACCACGGGCACGATCAATATTAAAAACCTTAACACCACCATAAATGCGATAAAAATAATTGAAACCCCAGCCAGTAAAGGAAGCATTACAGCTTGGTCTTTAGTGAACTACGATACAGGTGTAACACTTACTAACGGTGGTGCTGTGCCAAATGTAATCACTTTTTCTAACACTAACTTATCCAAAGTAAGTTTTGTGATTCATTCCGCCAATGGCGTACCGCAAATTGCAGAGTTTGAAGTCTACAATGGTTATACCGACGGCAATAATGGCAACCCAACCAATACACAAGTCAATGGTACTTACCGCATTACCCCAAAACACAGTGGTGCATCATTAGATATTGCTAACTGTCAAAGTGAAGATGGGGCAAATGTTAGGCAGTGGTCTTGGCTTAATAATGATTGCCAAAAATTTAATATTTCAACAGTCGATGGGGTGTGGCATCGTATTTCACCAGTCAATGCTCCTTCTAAAGGGTTAGAGGTCTATACGCATTCAACTACAGCGGGTGAAAATATCAATATCTGGACATACACAGGGAGCTATAACCAGCAGTTTCGTTTGCAAAGTGCCGGCTCTGGTAAGTGGCGTATCATCAACCGAAATAGTGAGTTGTGCTTAGACGTCGCAGGCAGCAAAACTGCCGATGATGCTAATATTCTTCAATGGACATGTACCTCAGGAGCAGAAAATCAAATGTTTGAGTTAACCAGACAATAACTAACATTTACTGTGAAGGGCTTTGTTAAGCTCTTCATTATTAACCGTGTTCAGTCAGCGCCTCACGGGTAAAGCGTTGTTTATGTAGTCTATAGATAGTCGATATATTAATAACAATTACAGTCGCTTCCAATAACACGCCGCCAATAGATCCAACAATTATATTATTTGCCAACCATAGGCACGATCCTGCAAACAGCAAAACACGCATTTTGATGCCCGTTAAGCAAAATAGTGCAAAACAACCCAAACAAGCGGCAACAATCGCAAGGTAATCCGTCCATTGCTGGGCTGTTAGATAACCGATAACCACGGTTAAAATAATAAAAATGGCTGCTATCCACACCGATTTTACCCGCATTGATACGGCTGTACGCCCCGCTGAAAATAAACAGCACAATGATGAAGTGATAGCATTGAGTAAATAAAAGTGCAGTGCATGATTTAGATTCATCACCACCATCATTATTTTTAAACGACGATCATCCTTTTGATAAAAGCACACCAATGCTAAAACAAAGCTGAGTAAACCAAACCCTTGGGCAATCCAACTATCAACCACCAGCACTACACCTCACTAAAATAAATATCTCAACCGCTATTGTGGTTAATATACAATCAAACATCTACACGCTATTACAGATTATTTTCAATCATGGTTTTAATGATCCGCGCTTTAACAAAGTGATCTAATTGGTGGGTTTGTATCCACCATGTTGCAGCTTCCATAAGTAATTCTGGATCATCATTTTTGTTGGCAAAAAAAGCATAAAACGACAGCCCAACATTATCTCCATTCGCCGCTATTTTTTTGTCGCAAACTTGAATGATCTTAGTCCTTAATTCGTCGCGCATTACGGCGTTACCTCACTTCACTTTTTAAACTGCATTGCATTTCAATAAGTTGGTGTTCGCCAACTATTTCAACATCTTTAATATATTTAAAACCATAACTTTCGTAATAGCCTTGCAAATAGGCATGTGCATGAATTTCAATGATCTCAAGGCCAATTTTACCAGCATGTGATAACAAGGCATTAATAACCAATTTAGCAATGCCGGATCCTCGGTATTGCTTTAACACTGCAATCCTTGCCATAACGCCACACCGTCGATTACGTTTCACTAACCGCGCAGTAGCGACTAAAGCACCGCCATCTGTTACCACCACATGCACAGCTCGTTCGTCGAAACCGTCTAAATCTAACTGCTTAGGAATACTTTGTTCGATCACAAATACCTGGTGGCGAATAGCATGCGCTTGCGCAATCAGTTCAGGGCTAGTGCCTAGCGTAACATCCATTTATTGTGACCTCTTAAACATAATCAACGAGCTAATTTTACTGTAATTGTTGTAGTAGCTGAGCTATTTCAGCCTTCAGCGCTTTATCAGGAATTTTATTTGCGCTAACCTGCGCAGCTTGTAAACTTACGATAGCAGCTTCGGTTTGCCCTAGTTCAACATGCATAGTTGCCATCGCATAACCAATTGACGACATATAATCTTTCGCATTGATGGCGTTAGCTTTAGCTAATGCTTTTTCATAGATCAACAACGCATCGGCAAACTCATCGGTAAAATCAGCGAGCGTTTCCCACTGTACAGGATGATCTTTCTCAGTATTTTCATGCTCAATACACAGTGCTTTTAGCTGCCCATAGAGTGAATCGAACGTGACTTGATCTTGCTGCTGTGCAGCATTCATTAGCTCACCGGCTAAGTTCAATACTGATTTATACAGTTTTGTATTCATTATTCTTTCATTACCTTTTGTTAGAAATTACAGCCAAATTAACTATCTTGCATGGCTAAGAACAACAACTCAAAGCGAAACGAAAGAAAATACAAGGCCGAGAGCGTACTATTCTAATACACTCGAGACTAAAATGATTCATTCTAAAGCGTATCAAGCCTAAGGCGGGGGAAAAATCTCAGCTCAAATCAGGTGATAACCCCCCTGTTACAAGTTATCACCTCAGCCAAATTTTTATTGTTTCAAGGCTAACTCTCAGTTTTTGCTGTATCTTTACCACTTGCATGAATAAAATACAGCGCAATACCCAAACATATTACAGCGCCAATACGACTTGGCGAAAAAGCAATCACATCGTTACCAAGCCAACCAAAATTATCAATTAACATACTCATAAATAATTGACCGAATATTACCGCAACCGTTGCGACTGCGGTGCCAATTCGCTGCACAGCAAACACCATTATCACGATATAGGGTACTCCACACATTGCCCCTAATAATTGCCACTTTGGCACATCCAACAGGGTTAGCGCATGCCTAGGTTCAAAATAAAAGATAAGTAACCCAGTGATCAACGCCCCTACCGAAAAGGTTAAAAATGCGCAGCGAAAAACACCTACTTTACTTCCTAGTTGGCCATTAATGGCAGCCTGAATACTCAAGGTTGCACCACCAATCACCGCCAAAATTATCATAATTATAGTCATTAGCGTCCCCTAACCTTGTGCCATCAGAATTAATGCAATGACAATAAAAAATAGTGCCATAAGCCGTTTACGGTCAATCTGGCGATGTTGACTACCAAATAAACCATAATGATCTATCAGCAAACTTTTCGCTATTTGTCCCATCAATATACTGATCATCGTCATAGCAATACCTATCACAGGTGCTGTGAACGTCAATATAACGACATAAACAGGCCCCAACACGCCGCCTAACAATGTCCATGATGGTTGTTTGAAAAAAGACGGGCTATTCCGAGGACTAAAAAATAGCATCAACATAAAGGTAAGAGCAGCACCAACACCAAACACACTAAATGTGGCCCATAATTCTCCAACCTCACTACCTAAAGGGCCCAATAAGCCTGCTTCTACAGACAGCCCCATTCCTCCCATAACGACAATTAAAATCAAAATAAACTGCATGCAAATCTCCTATTAATAAGGAATAAATAATAACCTAGAGCTTTAACGCGAAAAATGGGATTATATAAGAAACACTTTTGCAGGATTTGCACAAATGAATGATTTCAGTTCGATCAATATCAGAGCGTTAAAATTTTTTATCGCCGTGTATAAATGTAAAAGCTTTTCTGTTGTTGCTCGACATGAAAATGTATCGCCTTCTATGGTCTCTAGAGTAATTTTGCAACTTGAAGATGCCCTTGGTCAGCAACTTTTTTACCGTAACACAAGAGCAATAATGCCAACCGAAGCGGGCCGAATTTTTCATGATTATGCGCGCTCAATGACCGAGCAACTCAACGAAGTACGTAACGAGCTGCAAGATAGAGCAACTCAACCCAAAGGGTTAATAAGAATTAATGCGCCGGTTTTTTTCGGACAAAAACACATAGCGCCTTGGCTTGGTGAGTTTTTAAATCGCTATCCGAAAATTCAAGTAGAGTTGACTCAAACCGATGATTTTATCGATCCGCATATTGATGCCGCTGACGTGATTTTTCGTATCGGATCTCTTGCAGATTCATCGTTACATGCTAAAACATTAGGACTGCAAACTTATCATTTAGCCGCATCCCCTGCTTATCTGAAAAAATATGGCACACCAAAAGTACCGGCTGATCTTAGTCAGCATCAGGGCTTAATTTATAGCGGTTCATCGGGGCAAAATCGTTGGTTATTCAAAATTAATTCGTCATGGCAGCAGCAAAGTGTAATACCGACTTTAGTATCTAACAACGCTGAAACGCTGTTTATCGGGGCTTTGAACGACATGGGAATTGTATTATTCCCTGATTGGTTAATTGGTGAAAGCTTAAAAACAGGCACTCTTGTTTCACTCTTAAGTGAATTTGCGCCAACAATAAAAACAGGACCACAAAACATTACTGCAATTTACCCTAATACACGACAACCACCGTTAAATGTTCGAGTATGTATTGATTACTTTAGTGAAGTTTATGGCAACCCGCCGTACTGGAAATACCAAAATTAAGTATCTGCGTTATGCTCTAACGGGTGCAAACAGACCAATAGTGATACCTAAAAAAACACACCCGCTCAGCACACAATTGCATGTAGCTAAGTGACGCAGTTACTCACTGATTTTTTGGTGAATAATTTAGTCTGAGGGTAGATTTATACACTACAACTAGGGGTATACTGGAAATAGGTTTTCAATTGTGGAAAATAGTATGCTCCCAACAACACACCCTATTTTTTGGCGCGACCCCGAGTTACCATTTGTAGAGCTGCGCCAAGTATTAGATGGCCGCAAAGTCACTTATGCTCCCCACTCCCACCAGCAATGGTCAATTGGCGCAATTTTAGCGGGGCAAAGTGAATTCATTTGTGAAGATCGTCTACATCAAGTAACACATGGTAATTTAGTATTAATGAACCCTGATGAAGTCCACGCCTGTAATCCAAAGCAAAACTCAGTGTGGGCTTATTACATGATGCATATAGATAAAAATTGGTTAGCAGCGTTATTGTTCGAGTCTGGCGTCACAAAGCAACAAAACTGGCAAGGAAGTCGCTTGGATACAGTGCTACTACCACAGCTTTATCAGGACTTTGTTATCTTGTGCCAAAACCTAATGACAAATACGTTTACCGCAGCACAAAAGCGCACGTTGCTAAGTAGTTACTTCGTGCAATTATTTACGTACCTTGATTGCGTTGAGCCATTACACGAGCAAACGTTATTACCTGCAAATAAGCTATATCAAGTAGCGAACTACCTGAATGAGCACTGTTTTGAAGACCAATCAATTAACGCAATCAGTAAACTTTTTGGCTTTAGCAGCAGTTATTTAGTGCGCGCTTTTAAACGTCATTTTAATATGACTCCGCACGCTTATCGGTTAAATCGTCGTATTCAATTAGGTCAGCAAGCACTAAAACAAGGCCAGCCAATAGCAAGTATCGCTCACAGTGCAGGCTTTAGTGATCAAGCGCATTTTCAGCGGGTCTTTAAACAACGCGTAGCGGCAACTCCCGAGCAATATCGCCGTACTTTATCACTGTAAATTAAAACCACTAAATCAATAATAAAAAGCAGCTGCCAGCCAGTAATAGTGCAAGAATTTTATTCATCACTCGCATTTTAGCTGGGCTTTGAAAATGCTGCCCGAGCCGTATACCTAGCCAAACCCAACAGCCAAGTGATAACCAACAAATAGGTAAATATAAACTTGCAAAAGTAACCAGTTCAAATCCTTGCGCCCCTGGACTATATGCTGCAATGCCTGATAAAGAAGCCAACCACGCTTTAGGGTTAAGCCATTGCATGATCACACCTGTCATAAAGGTAGGGGCATTTTGCTTAGCGTCAGCTGTGAGGCCGCCATCATCGATAAATAATTGATAACTGAGATAAAGTAAAAAAGCGATACCGAGCCACTGTAATACACCAGTGATCCAGACTAATTGCGCAATGAGATAATGCAAACTAAAACCAATAAACAAAAATAATGCAATGAAACCAAAGGTAGCACCAGTCACAAATATTAAGCCTTTTTTTGCCCCATATCGCGCACTACTACTTAACGAAACAAGGTTAACTGGCCCGGGTGATATAGACGCCGCCAAGGCAAATAGTGCCATTGAGATGATCACTGATAAAGTCATAACGTATACTTAGGTTATTTAAAGTGGCGTTTATTATCTGTTGTTGCAATAAGCCATGTATTGAACAAAATTGACCTTGTTGTAAATAAAATAGCATCTGACAAATTACCCCTGCAAAAACACAGCTGCACTAAAAACAATCGGTGATACACTAGAAATAGTCTATCTTACAAATTAGCGAACCATGAAAGAATGTAATCAATGTGGTAAATGCTGTATTAAATACGGTGGTGGCGATCTGAGCGCCACGCAAGAAGAGATTGATCTATGGGAGATATTTAACCCCGAAATCTTTGAGTTCGTTAAAAATAACCAAATATGGCACGACCCACAATCGGGAGTAAAACTAAGCCAATGCCCTTTTCTTGAAATAGCACCAAAAATAAATCCCCTCGCCGCAAATAAATATACCTGCAGTATTTATTTAGACCGCCCTGAAGATTGCCGCCACTATCCTAGCCTTATCACCGAAATGGTAAGAGACGAATGCGAAATGATTGAAGTAATCGATTTAGATAACTATAAAAAAGCACAAAGAAAACTTGATCTATTAATGCAAGACAGTCGCCCTGGCGGCTATACAGAATAAAACAGAGCTTAGCTTTGAGTGAGCTCCTAGCCATTAGACTAAAGACTTAGCACCCAGTAATTCATTAATGCGTGCCGTATAACTGGCTTTTTCAAAGCAATAAACAACAAATATGAAAATAAGGTATTGATTATTAACAATAGAAATTAACTTTTGAATATTTTCTTCTCTGCTGGCTATACCTGCGCCAAGCTACTTTAATCCGTCATGCTCGACCTTTGCCTAATCGTAATTGATAAACCTCTACTTTATTCTATCGATTCAATATTCATTGCTTTATACAAGCTGTTTTTTTATTTTGAGTTAGCAACAATGTTGCAGGAGAATTCATGACAACCACGCCAAAAGATGACACGTCATCCCAAGCTGAGCAGGTAAGCGATACTCAAACCGTTTCCGATAGCTATAAAAATCTTCATAAACCAAGCTCTGAGTTTGCCAGTCGAGACGATTATCTCGAGCATGAACTGCAAATTATGCAGCCAAAGCGCTGGCGTCCTAACTTGCCTTTTCGGGATTACCGCTTCGAATTTGAAGACACAATTCCCGCGATGGCAGGGACAATTGGTAAAGTTGTTATGGTAGGCGCTATTGCCGCCACCTTTGCCGCACCGCTTGGTTTAAGTGACGCCTTTGTGTTAGAAAACGTACGCTATGAGTTACTCATAGTGGCTATTTTTATCATCTTGTTTTCAGGTTTTATTTTACCCACTGCTAACTTAGCGGGAACCCACGGACCACTCATTCCATTAATTCCCATTGTTGTTGCAGCAGGCGGACACCCAATGGCATTCGGGCTACTCATTGGCGCCTTAGGGTTACTGCTTGCCATCAGTAAAGGCGGCAGTTTGTTGGCACGACTAACCAGTAAAGGGGTGTGCGGCGGATTATTACTTTACTTAGGATTCATAGGCACTATATCGCAAGTAAAGAAACTGTTTGCATGGGCTGAACAAATTCAAATGACCCACATTGCCTTCATCGTTATTTTGGCCACTATTTTACTGTACGCGCTACTCGAACATTTTAAAAAACGTTGGTTAGCTGTGCCGCTCAGCTGCCTTATTGGTGGTTTAACGGCCTTTGCCTTAGGTGCGCCGTTTGAATTTAAAACCGCCCCCGGGTTACCAAATATGAACCCTATGTATTGGTGGGGTGAAAACACCGGTTGGATGTTAGGTTTGCCGACTCTTGAAAGCTTTGTAGTCGTATTGCCCTTTGCCATACTGGCAGTGGCCATGTGGTCGCCAGACTTTTTAGGCCATCAAGTATTCCAAAAGATCAGCTACCCAAAACGTACTGAAAAAGTGCAAATGAACATTGACGATACGATGCTCAGTGCATCAGTTAGGCAAACCTTTGGCTCTATTTTAGGTGGGTCTAACTTCACCTCATCATGGGGCACGTATATTGTGCCTGCCGCGATTGCTAAGCGCCCTATTCCAGCGGGTGCAATTTTAACCGCACTTTTTTGTGTAATTGCAGGTATATGGGGTTATCCAATGGATCTCGCCATTTGGCAACCGGTACTGTGTGTAGCATTAATAGTGGGTGTATTTATCCCACTGCTTGAGGCGGGTATGGAAATGACTCGCGAAGGTAAAACCACGCAATCAGCAGCTATTGTGGTATTTGCTTCAACGTTAGTAAACCCAGCGTTTGGCTGGTCACTGACCATGCTGCTCGATAACTTAGGCTTAATTGGCTGTAAAGAGCGCAGCTCTGAGCTGACCCATATGAGTCGCTGGATCATTCCGCTGTTTATGTTTGTATTATTGACCAGTGTTATGGCCATGGTGGGCATGCTGCCAGGTATTCCAGCGTTGCTAGAAAACTTTAGGCACTAATACAAAAAGGGGGGAAGCCAGTACAGCGCTCCCCCCTTTTTAATAACCGTGACTTCGTTTTATTCGTCTTGCAACGCCATAGCAGCAAGTTTCATGGTACTTGCAAATGATTCTGCGCCTGCGATAAACAAGCCATTGTGGCAAAACATTGCGTCATCAATGCCCGTTTGCGCTTGAAATGCAGCATCTGATAAACCAGCCCATGCTTTTGGTAGTGACTTTCTGTCTTCAAATGAACCCGGTTCAACAGGCACCGTTTGCAAAATCCATTTGCCTGAATGCGATGGATAAACCATGTATAACGCTTCTTGCGATAAAGCATGCACGGTTTTTTTCCACGGCGTGTATTGCTCTAATACAATCACTCTTGCATCATCTGCGTTATCAATCGCTTTAGCGACGATTGCTTTAGCATTAATGCCGCCACTGGCTGCTGCAATAAAACGTGTTAAAACACGCGATGCAAATTCAACCGCCTCATCAAAACAACGATCAAAGTCACTTTCCTCTTGCCATGTTGGGTTAAACATTGAAATTGTTTGGCTAAGACTGATCCCTTTCGATACACCTTCAACATGACCGCAATCAATCGCATCAATGGTCGATACCAAACCGGCATCAACTGCATGCGCAACATCTGGGTCACCCTGACACAGCTCTAAACCATATTTTTGCCAAATTAAACCAAATGATGAGTATGGGATGCCATTTTCACGCTCACCGGCACCGCCACGTTGGTGATGATCAAAACGTCCAGCAGCTGGGTCATATTCGCCGCCAACATCAATCACTATGTCAGCTTGCGCGATTAATTCTAAATCACGGGTACGTATAAGTTTAAAAGTAGGAAGAATATGCCTAAGTGCGGCGATACTAAACACATCATCCGCATGAAAATTACCGTTATGAGTTGCTACTGTTATATCATTCATTTATTTAATATCATTTTAGAAAGGAGTAAGAAGACGGCGAAATTTAAACTGATCCGTTAGCACAAAATAGATAAGTCAAAATTACAAGCACAACAGTATACGCTATCGGCGAGCAGCCCACAAAAACAGTGAACCACTTTGTGGTAATTAATCGTCTAGAGGAAGATAAGCTACAGTAATAACAAAACAACCGTAGATTGATGGTAAAAACATAACCAATCCATACATGAACTGTCTTCAGTAAAACTTTCTCCTCGAGCGATACCTCAGTCTTTGCTAAATAAAATTGCCGAACCCACGGCCATTAAACTAAGTATATTATTTAAAGAGCAAGTTAAATAATATTGTTGCCTTGCTCAGGATCGCGAGAGCGCTCAGCTTGTTCACGAATTTCATCAGCATCACTGCTCACATCATCAATACCAGCATCCAGATGCGCAATCGGTTTGACTTTTTGATCTTGCGTAGTGGGTTGTTCCGGAGTCTTTTGTGCTTGCTCACTTGGTGCATTTAAAATAATCCGTTCACGAGCATCATCAGGCATACTAATACCATGCGCGTTAAAGCTATTAACCATTTCACGCATCAATTGCGACGCTACCTTAACCGGGCTGTTTTGCTCACTATTAACCCAAAAGTAAATACTGAGATTGATAGTGGCTGAGCCTAATTCATCAAGTAACACCTGTGGGGCCGGATCTTTTAGCACAGCAGCTTGTTTATCCATTAAACTCAGCGCTAACTGCTGAGTGTTACGTATATCGTTATCGTAACCTATGCCTATTTTATAGTGACCGCGCATTTTCGGATTAGCAGTAAGGTTTTTAATCACATTTTTATAAACAGTCGCATTAGGTATTTGAATATGATTACCATCAAAATCAACTAATGTGGTCGCCCGCGCAGTGACCTTTTTTACTACCCCTAAGCAGCCATCGACTTCAATAACATCATCAATACGAAAAGGACGTTGCACACTTAATAGCATGCTCGATATAAAGTTCTCTGCAATATCACGAAATGCAAAACCTAAGATTAGCCCAACTAATCCAGTACCGCTCATTATCGCCACGGCAAATTCACTTAAGCCTGCTAAGCGTAAAAATAAATAAACTCCAAACAAAATGATCACAGTACTAATAAAGCGACGAGCAACAACATGCAATAACCGCCTTTCACTTACATAGCCAATAGGTTTCACTAATAAATAAGACACAGGCTTTGCTAAAAAATAGCACACGATTATTGCTGCTATACCTAAAGTGAGAGCGGGTAACATTTGCCAAGCACTTTGTAAAAAATGCGCAATTTGTGAGTTTATACCTTGCCAAGATACTGGCGCTAAAGGATCCGCATTGGTACTCGTTGTTTGTATTTTTAATGCGCTAATAATTTGATTATTAATACTATTCATTATTTCCATATGTAACTCATGCGCTCTTTATTGATGAAACCATTAATTCTGTAGAAGCAAATTAAACGCCAACTTAAGCTGGCAAGCACCTTGCACCTTAACTTCTAATAAATAGTGACTAATAACCATCAGTAAGGAATAAAATATGGCACATAAACCACGTGGCTACACAGCAGATAAACCAACCGAGATCCCCTTGCTGGGCTGGTGGGATATCAGCAAGCGGGTATACCAAAGTATGTCGCAAGATAACTTATCCTTTGTTGCCGCTGGTGTCGCCTTTTACGCATTACTCGCTATTTTTCCAGCACTGGCAGCCTGTGTTTCGCTGTATGCTTATTTCGCCTCTACGGCGGATGTTAGTGAACAGATTAGTAAGTTTATTACTTTATTGCCACCGAGCAGCCGAGAAATCGTTCTACAACAGGTATCTGAAGTTACCCAACAATCACAAAAAGTGTTAAGTGTTAGTGCAATAAGCACGTTGTTATTAACCACATGGAGTAGCAGTAAGGGCTGCCAAGCACTGATCACAGCCTGCAATATTACCTACCATGAGCAAACCAAAAGGCAGTTTTTCAAAGCGCTTTTAGTGCGCTTTCTATTCTCTATTGGCGCTATATTGGTCGCAGTAATCGCATTATTAATCATTGGTATATTGCCTATCGCACTCAATATTGTTGGTCTAGAAAACAGTATCGATACGGTGATCAAATTACTCACTTGGCTATTACTAGCAGCGACTTTTCATTTTGCTTTAGCTTTTGTATATCGTTATGCACCCCATAGAAAAGCGGCAAAGTGGCGTTGGGTTACAACTGGTTCAGTGATGGCGACAGGACTTTGGATCATCGCATCATTAGGGTTTTCATATTATGTATCACAATTTGCCTCGTACAATGAAACGTATGGCTCACTTGGTGGTGTGGTGATCATGTTGATGTGGTTGTATATCAGCGCCTATATCATTATTTTTGGCGCTGCGATTAATGCCAGCACCGAACAACAAACCATGGTTGATAGCACCGTAGGACCTGCACATCAGTCTGGCAATCGCGGGGCTTTTGTAGCGGATAACCTAACGAAAAAACAAAAATCAGAACGTTCTGTTAAAACGAATGAATAGTGCTATTTTTACCCATGGTTGTTTAATTTTATTGTGTTTAAATAATACCATACAAGATTCGGAGCAAAGCAATGAAAGTAATAAAACAACTCAATAGCCATGCAACCCAAGATGGTGATGGCGTAAATATTAGCCGGATACCAGGCTTTGATGGTAAGCATTTAGATCCTTTTTTAATGATCGACGAATTAAAATCCGACGATCACAGTGACTTTATGGGTGGGTTTCCTGCCCACCCGCATCGTGGTATCGAAACCTTTACCTACATTATTAAAGGCGGCTTTGAACACCAAGATCAAATGGGCAATAAAAAAGCTATTCGCGCAGGTGATGTGCAATGGATGAGTACCGGCTTTGGCGTTATCCATAGCGAAATGCCACTTGCCGATGCGATTGAGGGGATGCATGGCTTTCAAATTTGGCTCAATATGCCAAGCACTGAAAAGCTCAGAGCACCGAAATATCAAGATACTACTGAGCACCCTGCACCTGAACATAAAAATAGTCAAGGTGTTGAACTAAAAGCACTGGCTGGCAATTGGCAATTTGACCAGCAAACTCAGGTTTCAAGCCTACAAGAACTAGCAGCCAATGGCATGCTAGCAGATGTAACATTACCTGTAGGCACTGAGTTTGCTCATCCACCACTGACACAAAGCAAGGTGATGATTTATATTCATACCGGCTCAATCAACACCGAACAAGGTGGTCCAGTAATGGCTGGCAGCCTACTTATTTTAGAGCCCGGTAGTGATATTAAATTTAGCTCGCAAAGCGGCGCTGGGGTACTTATTTTAGCCGGTGATCCGCTTAATGAACCTATTGCTCACATGGGCCCGTTTGTGATGAATACGCAAGATCAATTACGAGAAGCAATTAGTGATTACCAAAGCGGTAAATTTGGTAGCTTTTAAAACACGATATAGGAGTCAATTATGGGATTACTAGTCAACGGTAAATGGCAAGATAAATGGTACGACACCGATAAAAGCGATGGTGAGTTTAAACGCGAGTCTGCACAATTACGTAACTGGGTAACCAAAGATGGCAGCGCAGGCCCAACTGGTGAGGCGGGCTTTAAGGCACAGAAAGGCCGTTATCATTTATATGTTTCATTAGCCTGCCCATGGGCGCACCGCACCTTGATTTTTAGAAAATTAAAAGGCCTTGAAGACTATATTGATGTCTCTGTGGTTAGCCCAGATATGTTAGATAATGGTTGGACGTTTGATAAAAACAACCACAGCACTGGAGATGCACTTTTTGATAAGCAATTTATGCATCAAATATACACCGAAAATAAAGCAGATTATTCCGGAAGAGTAACTGTGCCTGTGCTTTGGGATAAACAGCAAAATAAAATAGTCAGTAATGAATCTGCTGAAATCATTCGCATGTTTAACAGCGCCTTCAATGATTTAACTGGCAATAAACTAGACTTTTACCCAAATAACTTGCACGCTGAAATCGATGCAATTAATGAGCTGGTGTACAACAACATTAATAATGGCGTGTATCGTACTGGGTTTGCGACCACTCAAAAAGCCTATGAAGAAGCATTTAATGACTTATTCACTGCATTAGACAAAGTCGAAAGTATTTTACTCAAGCAGCGCTATTTAGTGGGCAACACCCTAACCGAAGCAGATTGGCGATTATTCACCACTCTAATACGCTTTGACAGTGTGTATGTTGGGCATTTTAAATGTAATCTGCGTACTATCGAAAATTACCCGGCACTGAGTGAATACTTACGTGAGCTTTATCAAGTTGCTGGCGTTAAAGAAACCGTTGATTTTTATCATATCAAACGACATTATTATTTTAGTCATACCATGATCAACCCAACGCAAATCGTCCCTAAAGGGCCCAATATTGATTACGCTCGCGAGCATAATCGCGGTTAACCAATTTATACTACCCCTGCAAAATGGCAGGGGTAGTATAGGCCTTTTTATAACCACCACAAATCACAATAATGCCTTTTAAAGCTTTGATCACCACTGTATTGTATTGATAATATAACCAAAATAACTTTTTTCACCGACCAGATTTACTCTTTTATTCTTGAGCGTTAATAATTCAGCTTTATCTAAATACCATCTTATTGAATGTGTTTCTTCACTTGCTAAATCGGAAAACTTTAATTCTACGCAGTGCGGCTCATAGTCACTACTACATGTTGTTGCCTCAACTAATAAATATTCTTGCGACCAATACTCAGCCAATTGATAATTTGCCCATAACTGTATTGGGATATTAATGAATGTCCAAAAGTAAAAGTAAATAAACACTGGACTAAAAAGCAGCGTAAAATACTTAACTAAACGTCCCTCAGCAATAAAATGCTCATCTAAGCTTTCCTTCACTTGAGCAAAATTCTTATACTGACTAAAAAGGTAACCAATCGTCAGCACTGTCAGCGAGGGTAAAACCCATTGTAAAATAAAATTGTAATTAGCATTAGGGATAAATGCGGGATCCACACTTTCATACCAGATGAAAAAACCGCAAGGCATAAAACAGGTAATCAATAATATTAAAATAATCCAAAAAAGCTGAGGTTTTGCCATAGAAATTTAAAATCCTTATAAATTATGACCTGAGATAGCGTAACAAATGCCTATAATACAAACTGTTGCAGTTATAGTTTAATACTCTCAATATTAATATATTTATTATTTGAACAAACTCTTTAAATTTTTACTATAGGTACGACTGACTTTAAGTGTTTTACCACTTTGTAATACAGCCGTGTATTCAGAGTTTCTAAGTGGGTTAAGTTGCTTTATATGGCTTAAATTTACAATCGTTGATTTATGTATTCGCAGGAAATCTTCAGGCAAGGTGTTTTTTTCAAGCTCTTTTAAACGCGCCCGCATTACGTGTGTTTCAGCAGGTGTGTGTACACACATATAATCCCCCGCCGCATCAATCCATAAAATATCTTTAAACGGAATAATTTGAATTGGGTTTTTAGCATCTTGAATAACTAAATTCTCAGCTTCAAACTTATAGTCAGAATTACCCGCCACTTCAAGTGGTTGCGATTCATTGATCACCAGCGATTGGTGCACTTCAATAAGTTCGGTTTTTCTGTTTAGCTTTTCTGTTTTAATAACTCTTTCAATGGCTTCTGCAAGGCGAGCTAACTTAACGGGCTTAAGTAAATAATCCAGCGCCCTCACCTCAAAAGCTTTAACAGCATGTTGATGAAATGCCGTAACAAAGATAACCGCAGGGCAGCTCTCTGATTGAAAATGTTTAATTAATTCAAAACCTGACTTTGTTGGCATTTCTATATCTAGAAACACTAAATCTACATCATATTCGTTAAGTACTTTAATTGCTTCATCAACACTTTGTGCACTGCCAATCACTTCAATTTCAGCAAAGGCTTCTAAGCGAATACGCAAACCTTCAATAGCACTGTATTCGTCATCAACGAGTAACGTTTTTAATTGAATCATGATTGCAAACCATTAATTGGAAGAGAGATACAAAACCACGCACCACCGGTAGTCGCATTGCCTTTTTCAATTCGGTGACTATTACCATATATTAATTTTAAGCGTTGCTCACAATTAGCCAAGCCGATGCCTCTTTTGGTTTTTTTATTATCATCAAAGCCTTTACCAGTATCAGCAACTTTAATGAGCAATGCGGATTTTGTTTTTTCAACATTAATTGTGATCACCATTTTTTGATCTGCTCGCATACCATGTTTTAACGCGTTTTCTACCAATGGTTGAATTAATAAAGAAGGTATTAATAAATCATTGCATGGTTCATCAACGCTAATATTAACCTCTAGCTTGTCAGCAAATCGGCATTGTTCAATATCTAGGTAGGTTCTTAACATTGCGATTTCTTCTTTGATAGCTACTTTTTCAAGTGGGTCGGTATATAAACTATGGCGCAATAAGTCACATAGTTTTTCAAGCATGTTTACTGCCTGCAAGCTTTCTTTTTTCAATATTAACGTGCAAATGGCGTTAATACTATTGAACATAAAATGCGGGTTAAGCTGATATCGAAGCATTTTTAGCTGTGACTCTTTCGCTAAATGGGTTGCTTCTGCGGCCTTTTGAGTTTGCTCAAGATTATCTAAATAAATTTTGATCCCGTAATAAAAGGCAGTCCATGTTGAAAGCATGGTTAACGAGGCTGACGTCCATGTACCAAAGTCAAACCATGACATTGAAAGCCACCAGTTACCATATAACCACTGCAAGGAAATCCATTTAATTTGCGTCCAGAGTAATGTTGCAATTAGAAGCAGCATAATACGTAACGCGACTTTAACTTTGAGCTCTTGCTGACTAAAACAGTTGTAAAATCGTCTTAACGTTAAAGTGATCAAAAAGCCACACGCTACATCAATAATTAAATGCGGTATATGTATTGTCCATGGCTCTTCGCTTGGTATTTTTATCATTAATTCGGTCAGCATTGCATAGACAATCCAACCACAACTTTGGAATAACCAGAACAACTGACTTCTAGGGTTATTACTATTCACATTATTAAATCCAATGTTATAGGCTGTTGATTAATAAACGTTAATCAACAGCCATAGGGTATTACTTTGCACACGTTAATGATAATGAGTCATTACTCGGTTTTATAGTCAACGCCACATCAGCAATTGCTAAACTTAAATTTTGACTGGTAATGCGCAGCGCGTCTGTTATTTTTTGCTCAGCAAGTCCGCTATCACCACAGTGCAAAGGGATTGCTAGAGTATGCCAACTTTTGTCTGTCATTAATTGTGAAAACGATGAAAAATCAATATTCCTTAAGCAATGATTTTCGCTACACATGACTTGCAAGTTTGCTCCTTGTTCAGGAGCTTTATCTATGCGCATTTTTAATTCAAGGTAACCTGCACTAAATTTACTATCTAGCTGTTTAGGCTCTAGGTAACTCAAGCTAACAGCGGCTTGTGCGCGCCAATTAAAGCCACGGCCATCTTCTTGATAAGATAAATTGACTGATTGCATAAGTAAACTTTGTTTATCGCCACTGGTTGCTGATGCACCGCTGGCTAACACCTTTTCTGTGCTTGTATCTGCCAGTTGCCAAGTCATATTTTTGGCTAAGTTTCTTACAAACAGGGGATGTGAGTCACTATTAACCATTTTTTTAGGGCTGGTTTTCTCACTCAAAACAGGCACATTTATTTTGTCTTGATAAGTTAAGCCATAGCCATAAGCAAATAATGGATCATAGTCAGCATCGTTTAAGTTTAACGTAAATTGGTCATCATATTTAGGCCATGAAAAACTCAACTTACCGCTGAAATCAAACTGGGCTTTACCTTCGCTATTAGTTAATAGTACATCTGCAACGCCCTCACCTTCAGAGCCTGGTAGCCAAGCAGCAACAAAGGCATCCGATGCATTGAGCTCTTTATTAACCCACAACGGGCGGCCGCTTAAAAATACCGTTACTACAGGAATATTATCAGCTTTAAGCTGCTTTAATAACGCAAGTGCATGTTTAGTTTCATGCTGAAACTCAAGCATCTCGATGTCACCAAACCATTCTGCATAAGGTTCTTCACCAATAACAACAATGGCTACATCTGGCTTGGTTTTATACTCACCAGACTCGCTCAAAGTGATCTCACCACCCGCTTTTGTTACTTGCGACTGTAAACCCGCATAAATAGAGGTCGCATTTGGAAAGTCACTATTGGTATTGTCTGTGCCCTGCCAAGAAACACTCCAGCCTCCTGCTTGCATATTGATTGCATTTGCGCCTTTGCCGGCAACTAAGATGCGGCTACTCGCTTTGATTGGCAGCACGTTTTCGTTGTTTTTTAATAGAACGAGTGACTTACGAACCGCTTCTCTTGCCAAAGTGCGATGCTCATTAGCACCTAACCACTGCGGGTGTTGTGATTCAGGTCGCGCTGATGGTTTGCTCTTCGAAAACACACCCCAGCGGATTTTAGCCCTTAAAAAGCGCCTAACGGCATCGTTAATTCTTGATTCTGCGATTACACCGTCTTTCACTTGCTTAACAGTATTATGATAAAACGCTTCAAAATGCTCTGGCACCATGATCACATCAACGCCCGCGTTAATTGCTTGCGCACATTGCTCTAAATCGCAGCCTTCTACAAACTTGTGAGCATTCCAATCACTGACTACAAACCCATCAAAACCAAGTTGGTTTTTAAGTACATCCGTTAATAAATGTTTATCGCCATGTACACGTTTGCCATTCCAACTATTAAATGATGCCATCACTGATTGCACACCTTCATTAATAGCCGAAAAATAACCTGCGCTGTGAATATCTCTTAATCCTTTTTCATCGATAAGCGTATTTCCGCGATCAACGCCTCGCTCTGTACCACCATCGCCCACAAAATGTTTTGCGGTTGCAATACGGTTACTGCCTTTTAAAAAGTCAGCGCCTATATCACCTTGAATACCTGTCACCATACTACCTGCATACAGCCTAACTAATTCAGGGTCTTCTGAGTAACTTTCATAGGTTCTGCCCCAGCGATCATCTCTGACTACAGCGACAGTAGGAGCAAAACTCCATTCAATCCCAGTGGCTGAGACTTCTTTCGCTGTTGCTTGGCCTATGCGCTTAATTAAGTCGGCATCGTGCGCAGCTCCTAAGCCAATATTGTGCGGAAATAACGTAGCGCCATACACATTGCTATGTCCATGCATGGCATCAGTACCCCAAATAGTCGGTATTGCAATACCGTCTTTCGTTGAGTCCATTGATGCTAGGTACATTTCATCGGCATATTTTAACCATGTGGCCTGATCAGCGCGTTTGTCGCCATAGGGCGCTGTATTACCGCCATTTAGGTATGAACCAAACCCATATTTGCGCATTTGTTCAACACTTAAATAACCAATTTCGGGCTGAATCATTTGCGCCACTTTTTGCTCTATGGTCATCTTTGCCAGTAGTTGTTCAATTTGCGCTTCTACAGCGGGATCGCGTTTAAGTTTAGTGTTTACATAAGGCCAGTTGACTTGCTCACGCTCTGCACTGAATGAATATTGACAAGTAAGCGCCCCAACTACGGGCAATAAGCAAAATAATAATTTAGAATATTTGATTTGATACATTAAAAACCTTCGAGATTAAATTCTATTTATAGATACAAACTTCTTAATTTTATTGGGGAATGTACTCAATAAAATCATAGTACGCCCACGAAGGACTGCCGTAGTATTGACCTGGGAAGTAATAGCCTTCGGTTGAGTTATCACCATTCCATTGGTTAATCATTATTTTTGTATTATCCATCGGCCATGCATACGCGGGAATTTCATTTTCAGCTAAATGACCATCGCCATTGTCTTTGTAGAGCACTCTTAATGTTTGCTCATTTCCTTGAGCGTCGTATAGGTACCAACGAATCGAGTTGCTAGACCAATCAAAGCCAATAGTTAATAAGTTTTCTCTGTAATCAAGCCCAAACTGACTTAAGTCGATGTCCTTTTCCCAGCTTTGATAAGTGCCACCTTGCGGCTGATAAATCACATTGGTATGAACAACGTTCCCAAGGGAGGGTAAAAGCTCAATATCTATCTCTTGCCATGCTCTGTCGGGTGAATCCCACCACGATGTGTAAGTAAAAATGGAAGACACAGTGCCTTGCGTATTCCCTGACTTAACACTGCCTTGCACCTTGCCAAAGCCATAGAAATTATTACTTTGCAGCTCAGCACATGCGCCTTGTGATAATGAAAGCGTGATCCCCTGTTGGCTTGGGTTAATCATTGCAGGGGAAAATTCACAGCCAAAAGGCGAGCCATTGTCGCCACTTCGCGCATTCCAAATGGCATTATCGTAACCCCATGAAAAATTATCTTTAAAATAATTGGCATATGTAAAAGGTGAGATAAACACACAACCTGCAACTAACGAGCTAATAAGCTTAGTTTTCATTATTGATCCTTATTTAAATTGTACACCTCCCACAGTGGTATATTGACTGTGGGAAGTTTAATTGTGGTTAGGTTATCTAGAATGAAAAACCAGCTCTTACACCGTAATACCTTGGCATGCCAAAGCTGCCTTTTGGAATTCCTTTGCTAGTATTATTCCAATATTGAATAGTTTCATCAGAGGCATTATTAACGAATACTTCTGCGTACCAGCTTTGTCCTTGCGGCTCATATTTAATTGACGCGTTATAGACTGCAAATGCATCTCGGCTATCGTCAATGTATTTTGTCGCCTCGTCCGACACGCTAAAGTCCATATCATCTAAGTGTTTATCAACATTCCATACTGTTGAGTACGATTCATCTTTCCAGCTCGCATTAAGCCAACTATGGATAAAACCATATTCACCTAAATCAAATGTATGTGTGTAGCTGATGTTTGCCGTGAACTTAGGCGTCATCGCTAGGTTATTGCCTTTAAGATTGGTTGATAGCAGTGTATTTTCAGGATTTTTTGATTCCTCATAAGAAATATCAAAAAGATACTCAGCATCGTAATCCCACTTAGTATTCCAATCGTCCGTCACTTTGGCATCGGTCCAGGTTACATAACCGGTGATACGCCCACTTGGATATGGCTTCCAATCAAACTCAAGCTCAATACCTTTGATTGTTGAACTAGGAACATTTTGTGTGTAATAAGCAATCACAGGCTTGTTTTGAAAATCAAGTACAGGCTCGCCATTGCTATCTAAAACGGGAGAGCCATCTTCATCTTCTACCACAGATAAACGTTCTACGTTACCGATTGAGCCCACTGATGCGTATTGCATGTCGGTGTAATCTGTGTAGAAAAACGCGGCTTTTAAGTTTAATGAATTATCAAAAAAGCTCGATTTAGCGCCAAGCTCCCATGTAAGTACTTCTTCTGGGTCGAACTTAGTTTCAAAGCGTGTTACGTCGCCGGTTCTATCATTTACGACTTCATATACATCACCAATTCCGCCGGCTTTAAAACCACTGGCAAGATAGGTATAAACCATCGTTTCAGGTGAAATGTCGTAGTCTAAACCAACACGAAAGTCATGATGCTGCCAACTTCCTTTATTATCGTTTGCAAAGTATGACGCATAAATTGAAGGATCTTCGTAGTAATCAACTGGTAAGTTATTTAGATCTGTTCTATTTAACCAACCAACAGCGCAACCATCGGCATTAGAGCAGCGGTATGTTTTGCCTCCTTTATCTTCTTTCGTTTCATCACTAAAACGATAACCAAGTGTTAGATGTAATTTTTCAGTTAAATTGTATGTACCTTGGCCAAACAAAGCGAATGCGTCTGTAGAGCGATCAGGTTGATCCCAAAAGGCTTTATCGTCCATTGGGTTATCGTAATAACCTAAGGTCGTGGTTTTTTCGTGGAAATAGTTAGCACCAACAATCCAAATAAAATCGCCGTATTCGTCAGATTGTAATTGCACTTCTGTAGAAAAAGATTCAGCACCAGTGCCATCTAAAAAGTACGTTGCCCCATCCCAAGGATCGAGGCCGACTTCGCTATCTTGTGCTGAAGAGCGTTCCATATCCTCATAGCCAAGTAGCCACACAAGCGAATATTCATCATTTATATCGTAGTTAAGGGTATTTCTAAGATAGGTGATATCTAAATTAAGCTTACCAGGCACATTCACAACAGCTTGATATGTATTATCACTGGGTAAAAAGTTTGTGCAATCGCCGCCCAGCTCTTCACTTCTACCGCGAATTTTATCGCAGTTAACTAAATCGAGATTGTTATTGCTGTTATTAACGTACTTTTGAAAAACGGTATGATTTGAAAAGCCACCATCTAACGGCTCCCAAAGCGTACTAATTCTAAAAGAGTATTCATCAGCGTTGTTATAAAAGTCGTCTTTTTCTGCGGGGGTTAATTGGCGAACTTTTTGCGCCTCTGGATCAGTGCCTGCACCATCTATCCACCAGTTTTCTCGCTGCGTAACTGTTTGACCAATACCTTGATAAGAATCCTCTGAGATAACAGGAGCATTGAGAATATCGTCGCTTAATCGTCTTGAGTCGTATTGGTTAGGATCGTAGTAACCCTCAAGGTAAGAATCTCGTTTTAATCCTTTGCCAGAAAACCGTACTGCAAATTCGTCATTAATTGGAATATTAATTACGCCATCAATATTTTTGCTGTTGTATTTTCCTGCTTCAACGTTCACATTACCGTATAAATGAGTGAATTCAGGCTTTGCTGAGATAACATTAATGCTACCAACTGTAGAGTTTCGACCAAATAATGTGCCTTGTGGCCCCCTTAATGCCTCAACTCGTTCAATGTCATACATCAGAGCTAGCGCTCCTTGCATTCTTGGCGAATAAATACCATCAAGGTGAACGCCAACAGCAGGGTCGCCAAGCTCAGTAATATTGGTAGAGCGTACGCCACGCATCGAGATAACAGGTGCTGATTGATCCGTCGCTGTGGAGATATCTAACCCTGGCACTAGGTTAGCAATATCTTTAACACTATTTACGCCATTTTGCCTGAGCTCAGCCTCCGTTAATGCTGTAATAGCAACAGGGGTTTCCATTAACTTTGTTTTACGTTTGGTTGCTGTTACAGAGATAATCTCTAAGGAGGTACTTTGTTTTTGCGCAGTGTTGCTTTCATTCGTATTTGTTGGATTATTCGTAGCAGCTTGTTGGGCATGTAACGGGAATGAGCAAGCCAATGCTACGGCAATTGATAATGCTTTTTTATTTATTGTGTGCATATTCGACCTTTTGATGTGTGTGTAAAACGTTAAGGTTTGTTACTTTTATTTAACAGTCTCACAGTATCCATAGGGTCTTTTTTGATTACTAGTCAAATACGCCAAGGCGAGTTAGATATAATACAAGCCGAAATTAAATCTTGGACAATAAATAAACTGACTCCTTGATTTAGTATCAACAGTCAAAAAACTTAAAAAATTATTGCATGAAAGTAAAACTGGCCACCGATACCATAAACACAAAGAAAGCGGATATAACCAGTGAGCGATGAAAAATAACATGGCATAACTTTATATACCCAAAAACGCAGGTCAATACATTAGGTAAGTTATCAAGGCTCACTCATTGTCACATGCTAAGGCGTGATTAAAGCCATGCTTAACATGCTAAGCTCGATATAAAATACGTGGCTTTAAACACTGCCCCTATATTATTAACCAATCGTTTTATACACATCAATATTACTGTGAGTAAGTAGAGCACCAGCCTGTTCACCAAACGTTTTAAAATGTGGCGCTAACTTATGCTCTTCAAAGTGCTCATTTGTAGCCCATTGTTCAGTTACAATGTAATCTGTTTGCGTGTCATTATTTTTCACAGCCAGCTCGTAGCGTAAACACCCTACTTCTTTGCGCGATAACTTTTGTAAGTTATCAAGTGCACTAAGTAACGTAGCTGCATCAGCGTTTTTACATGACAGCATTGCTATAACGGTTAACATAGTTATTCCTTTGCATTAAAAAGTGCAGACTCACTGCACTTTATATTGAACACGCTTAAAACGTGTCTTGATCCCACTGCGGTGCAAAACTTGGGGTTGCTTGACGGTCGCCGCAATCGAGAGCATCAATACGCGCAATGTCTTCTTCATCAAGCTTTACGGCTTTATCATTAAAGTTATCTTCAAGATTTTTACGCTTAGTTGATGACGGAATGGTCGTCATACCCTTGGCGTTTACCCATGCAATAACTACTTGTGCAGGGCTTGCATCATGCTTCTTAGCAATATCAATAATGGTATGATCGTTTAACACTTTACCTACCACAAATGGCATATAGGCGGTGACATGAATGTCATGCTGCTGACAAAAAGCACGTAGCTTGGTATTGGTTAAATAAGGGTGTACTTCTATTTGGTTGGTGAATATTTCACGTGAGTCCAGTGTTTGCATGGCTTCTTTTAAATTCGCAATAGTGAAGTTCGATACACCAATATGCTTAGTTAATCCAAGCTGCTTTGCCGTTAATAACTCAGTTAAATACTCGCTCATTGGTTCATCGTTTGATGGCGCAGGCCAATGGATCAACAATAAATCGACAGAATCGAGTTGCAGCTTGTTAAGAGACTCTTTCACACTGGCGATAAAATCGCTTTTATTCAGTTTGTTATTCCACACTTTGGTGGTAATAAATAGCTCGTCTCTAGGGATATTGCTGTCTTTTATCGCTTGGCCAACTTGCTCTTCATTGCCATAAATCTGTGCGGTATCAATATGGCGAAAGCCAACTTCTAATGCCATTTTTACAGATTCATAAGCTGTTTTTCCTTCTAAGCGGAATGTCCCCATGCCTAAGTCTGGCATTTCAATTACACGTTGTGTCATAACTTTATCCTTATATAAATAATCGGTTTAAATACAAACTTATTAGATTTCTAACCTAAGTTTTTCGAAATACACCTGTTACTTTGTTCATTTAAAATTTTTGACCTCGTAAAAGGTATGAGGCCATTAACCTTAGTTTCAAGGGCTAGAGCCTGTTTATCTTTCACAGTTACTTTTACATCCGTATGTTTGGTTTTTAGATAAGGCAGTATTAATGTAAGTAGATAGCCAGAATAAAGTGCGGAAGTTTTACTTAATTTTTTACTTAACCCATCAGATTACAAACCTAGCATGGTGATTAAATAGCTTATAAATTAAACAACCTTCAACCAGAGAGGTTAACCGGCCCTAGAACCTAATAATTATATTTATAAATGGCTGCTTTAAAAAAATTGAAAGTGCATCTCTCAAGGCCGCTATTTTCAACACTGTTAGCGCTGAAAGTAGTGGCTCAAAGTCGATTTATTCTACTGCGCTTTAGGGCGTGTTGACCTTTGTGGATTAAAATTTGTTCACTCTAGGGGCGATTTAATGGCGGCGCGAGATTTGTAACCTAGTGGGCTAAGTAAAAATCGAGCAACAAAGAGTTAATCGCCCCTAGGAAGAACCCTAAGGGCAGCGCGTGTTTGGCATTGATGCTGCGTTATCGCCTATTTATGGGGAACAACCACACTACATAGGCTCTGCCTTGCCTAAATACCAAACACACTGCTGCAAAATTAATCACAAAAGGTCAACACGCCCTA
>NZ_JACJEV010000018.1:0-90117 GCF_014164235.1 Pseudoalteromonas sp. SG44-17
AGAAAGCTAGCAGAAGAAAATTCAGCTCGCTGGAAGAAAGAAGAAGAAGAACGTAAGAAGCGCGAAGAAACCGCTGATCACCACCTTACGACTTCTACTTACGCACGTGAAGCAGAAGATGTTGCTGATGCGCGTGATGAGCAAGGCACACGCCGTGCTAAGAAAAAGAAAAAAGCCCCAGCGAAGGAGAAATTTGTTCCTTCAAGAGGCAAGAAAAGCAAGCTAAAAGCACCAGCTTCATTACAACATGGCTTCCAAAAGCCAACGGTTGACGTGAAAAACGAAGTGCGTATTAGCGAAACAATTACAGTTGCTGAGCTTGCATCACGCATGGCCGTTAAGGGCGCTGAAGTTGTAAAAACAATGATGAAAATGGGTGACATGGTTACCATTAACCAAGTGATCGACCAAGAAGCTGCACAGTTAGTTGCAGAAGAAATGGGCCACAAAGTTATCATTGTTAAAGAAAACGAATTAGAGCAAACAGTACTAAATGACCGTCATGAAGATGGTAAATCTGAGCCACGTGCACCAGTAGTAACTGTAATGGGTCACGTTGACCATGGTAAAACGTCAACGCTTGATTATATTCGTTCAGCAAAAGTGGCCTCTGGCGAAGCCGGTGGTATCACACAGCATATCGGTGCTTATCATGTTGACGTAAATGGTAACATGATCACTTTCTTGGATACTCCTGGTCACGCGGCGTTTACGTCAATGCGTGCTCGTGGTGCTAAAGCAACAGATATCGTAATCCTAGTGGTTGCAGCAGATGATGGTGTAATGCCACAAACTAAAGAAGCGGTTCAGCATGCGCGTGCAGCTGGCGTTCCTTTAATTATCGCTGTTAACAAAATGGATAAAGAAGGCGTAGACCCAGATCGCGTTAAGAATGAGCTTGCTCAACTAGACGTTATTCCTGAAGAGTGGGGCGGTGATACACAGTATGTGCATATTTCTGCTAAAACTGGTTTAGGTATTGATGACCTTCTTGAAGCGGTATTAAACCAATCTGAGTTGTTAGAACTTACTGCTCCAACTGTGGGTATGGCTGCTGGTGTTGTTATTGAATCTCGTCTTGATAAAGGCCGTGGTCCAGTTGCTTCTATCCTTGTACAATCTGGTACGCTTAACCAAGGTGACATTGTATTATGTGGTCTTGAGTATGGTCGTGTTCGTGCAATGCGCGATGAAAACGGTAAAGACATCAAGTCTGCAGGTCCTTCAATCCCAGTTGAGATTTTAGGTCTATCTGGTATTCCAGCAGCGGGCGACGAAGCAACTGTAGTTAAAGACGAGCGTAAAGCCCGTGAAGTTGCACTTTACCGTCAAGGTAAATTCCGTGATGTTAAACTAGCACGTCAGCAAAAAGCGAAGCTTGAAAACATGTTTACTAACATGACTGAAGGCAATGTATCTGAAGTTAATGTGGTACTTAAAGCAGACGTTCAAGGTTCAATCGAAGCAATCTCTGATTCATTGACTAAACTGTCAACAGATGAAGTTAAAGTGAAGATTGTAGGCTCAGGCGTAGGTGGTATCACTGAAACTGACGCAACCCTTGCTGCAGCATCTAATGCAATCGTGGTTGGCTTTAACGTTCGTGCTGATGCATCGGCACGTAAAGTAATTGAGTCTGAGAACTTAGACTTACGTTACTACAGCGTTATCTATAGCTTGATTGACGAAGTGAAGCAAGCTATGTCTGGTATGTTAGCACCAGAGTTCAAGCAAGAGATCATTGGTCTAGCTGAAGTTCGTGACGTATTCAAGTCACCTAAAATTGGCGCTATCGCTGGTTGTATGGTTACTGAAGGTGTTATTAAACGTAGCGCACCAATTCGTGTACTTCGTGATAACGTGGTTATCTACGAGGGTGAGCTTGAGTCACTTCGTCGCTTTAAAGACGATGTTGCTGATGTTCGTAACGGCATGGAATGTGGTATCGGCGTTAAGAACTATAACGACGTTCGCGTTGGTGACCAAATCGAAGTATTCGAAACAGTTGAAGTACAACGTACACTTTAATTGTTCGTAAGCTAAGATAATAAATGGGGGCTCAGCCCCCATTTGTGTATCCATTATTTAAATAACTTATTTATATTTCTCAATGAGTTATAATTTTTAGAGTAGAGTCTAATGAGAGAGTTTTCTCGTACTGATCGTGTTGCTCAGCAAATTCAAAAAGAAATTGCTGTTATTTTGCAACGTGAAATTAAAGATCCACGTTTAGGTATGGTTACAGTATCTGCTGTAGAAGTATCACGTGATTTATCTTATGCAAAAATCTTTATTACTGTGTTTAACACCCAAGATGAAGATGCTGCAAAGCAAAGTGCTAAAGTATTAAATGAAGCGACCGGTTATATTCGCTCACTACTTGGCAAACGCATTCGTGCCCGTATTATGCCAGAGCTTAAGTTTGTGGTTGATAATTCACTGATGGAAGGCATGCGTATTTCAAACCTTGTTGATTCTATTATTCGTGAAGATAAAGCAAAGCATGTAGATGACGAAGTTGATAGCGTAGATGATGCAGAGCATATCGACGAAACAGACAGCGAAGAAGGCACTAATACAGATGGCAAAGCGCAGTAAAGGCCGTCCAGTTGACGGTATTTTGTTGTTAAACAAACCAATAGGCATTTCATCAAATAAAGCGCTACAGCAAGCTAAAAGTGTGTATTTTGCACAAAAAGCGGGGCACACCGGTGCCCTTGATCCGCTTGCAACGGGTATGCTGCCTATCTGTTTTGGTGAAGCGACTAAATTTACTCAGTTTTTACTCGATACTGACAAAACCTATGTAGTTCGCGCTAAATTAGGTGAACGTACGACAACATCAGATTCTGATGGTGAAATTGTCAGTACTAAAGATGTCAATGTGACGGCTGAGCAACTTAGCGAAGAAATTGCTAAGTTTTTAGGTGAATCAGATCAATACCCGTCAATGTATTCAGCGTTAAAATATGAAGGCCGACCTTTATATAAATATGCGCGTGAAGGCATTGAAGTACCTCGCAAGTGCAGAAAAATCAACGTATTTAGTTTAACACTAGATGAGTTCGATGAAGCTAATAACGAAGTGCAAATGACCGCCCATGTTTCAAAAGGTACTTATATTCGTACTATCGTCGATGACTTAGGCGAAAACCTAGGTTGTGGCGCGCATGTGATCATGTTGCATCGCAGTGCGGTAGGGCATTACCCTGCTGACAAAATGGTGTCACTTGAGCAGTTAGAAGCGTTATTAGTAAAAGCGAAACAAGAAGAGCTTACGCCTTCTACTTATCTTGATGAACTATTACTGCCAATGGACACCGCATTAGTTGGTTTACCTGTGGTTGAGCTCAGTAAAGAGCAAGGTAGTTCTTTTAGCCATGGTCAGGCGGTTGTACTTGATATTGAACTGCCAGAAGGGGCAATTAAAGTGCTCGCTGATGGTGTGTTTATTGGCACTGGTGAACGTAATCCTGATGGCCATTTAAAGTCAAAACGTGGCTTATCAAATCAGCAAGAAACAACAGCGTAAAGTTTAGCTTGTAGTTATTGCCGTAGCTGGTAGAATACGCCCGCTAATCGTTTTGGCTGAATTAGTGATCGGCTAAGACACCTTTTAAATTTTATTTTTGGAGTTACTATGTCACTAAGCAATCAAGAAAAGATCGATATCATCGCAAAATTCGCACGTGCAGAAGGCGACACTGGTTCACCTGAAGTACAAGTTGCACTTCTTACTTTTGATATCAACAAGCTTCAAGGTCACTTTGCTGATCACAAGCATGACTTCCACTCACGTCGTGGTCTGCTTCGTAAAGTAAGCACTCGCCGTAAACTGCTTGATTACCTTAAAGGTAAAGACATTGCACGTTATACTGCGTTAATCCAAGAACTTGGCCTACGTCGCTAAGAACTAGATTACATAGAAAGGAGCTTTATAGCTCCTTTTTTTGTGCCTGAAATTTCTCACTCTCTCTGTCCACAACAATTAATTCTCTTGAAATATCAAATAAAAGCCACATAGTTAGTGACAGCAAAGCACACTTTTTAGCGCGCCTATTATCACCACTTTTATCTAGGGACTAAGCTCGCAATTTTGCATTACTTTGTTATATACTATGCGCGTAGATAAAAAGGTTTATCTACGCTTATTCACATCATTGCCAATTGTAGTACTTAATTGATTTCCAACTGAATACAATTATGTACTGTAATTGGTACTTTGATGGCAACTTATTAGAACACATTTAAGGAACATTTTAAGTGCAAGCAATTATTAAAGAATTTCAACTAGGTCAACATACAGTTACCCTAGAAACCGGTGCAATCGCTCGTCAAGCAGACGGCGCAGTACTAGCAAGTATTGGCGACACATCAGTATTAGTTACTGTTGTTGGTAAGCGTGAAGCACAACCTGGCCAAGATTTTTTCCCACTAACAGTTAACTACCAAGAGCGTATGTACGCTGCAGGTCGTATCCCTGGTGGTTTCTTAAAGCGTGAAGGTCGTCCTAACGACGGTGAAACACTTATTGCACGTCTTATTGACCGTCCAATTCGTCCACTTTTCCCAAATGGTTTTGTAAACGAAGTACAAGTTATTGCTACTGTTGTTTCTGTTAACCCTGAAATTCAACCTGATATGGTTGCGATGATCGGTACTTCAGCAGCACTTGCTATCTCTGGTATCCCATTCAGTGGTCCAATTGGTGCAGCGCGCGTTGGTTACATCAACGGCGAATACGTACTTAACCCAACGCTAAAAGAGCTTGAAGAAAGCCAACTTGATTTAGTTGTTGCTGGTACTGATAACGCAGTACTTATGGTTGAATCAGAAGCTGACGTACTTGCAGAAGACGTTATGCTAGGTGCGGTTGTATATGGTCATGAGCAATCTCAAGCTATCATCAACGCAATTAACGAATTCAAAGCAGAAGCTGGCAAGCCTACATGGGATTGGGCAGCACCTGAAAAGAACGTTGCTTTAGAAGATAAAGTAGCAGCAATCGCAGCTGATAAAGTAGGCGAAGCTTACCGCATCACTGATAAAGTGGCTCGTAAAGAAGCACTTGGCGTAGCTAAAGACGAAGTTGTTGCTGTATTAACAGCTGAGCTTGCTGAAGGCGAGTCACTAGACAAGCAAGAAGTTGGCAAAGTATTTGGTTCTCTTGAGAAGAAAATCGTACGTGGGCGCATCACTGCTGGCGAAAAACGTATCGATGGTCGTGAACCAGATATGATCCGTGCACTTGACGTAATGACTGGCGTATTGCCACGTACTCACGGTTCTGCAATCTTTACGCGTGGTGAAACACAAGCACTGGTAACAGCTACACTTGGTACAGAACGTGATTCACAGTTAATCGATGATTTAACTGGCACGCACAAAAACCACTTTATGCTTAACTATAACTTCCCTCCGTTCTGCGTAGGTGAAACAGGTTTTGTAGGTTCTCCTAAGCGTCGTGAAATCGGCCACGGTAACCTAGCTAAGCGCGGTATCCAAGCTGTAATGCCTACATTGACTGAGTTCCCTTACTCAATCCGTGTTGTATCTGAGATCACTGAATCAAATGGTTCATCTTCAATGGCATCAGTATGTGGTACTTCACTTGCACTTATGAATGCGGGTGTGCCAATTAAAGCGTCTGTTGCGGGTATCGCGATGGGTCTAGTTAAAGAAGACGAAAAATTCGTAGTTCTTTCTGACATCTTAGGTGATGAAGATCACTTAGGTGACATGGACTTTAAAGTAGCTGGTACTGCTGCAGGTATCACTGCACTACAGATGGATATCAAGATTGAAGGTATCACTCAAGAAATCATGCAAATTGCGCTTAAACAAGCAAAAGCTGCACGTTTACACATCTTAGGTGTGATGGACGAAGCGATTTCTGCACCATCTGAAGAGCTTTCAATGTTTGCTCCACGTATCTACACTATGAAGATACCACAGAAGAAAATCGCAGAAGTTATCGGTAAAGGCGGCGCAACTATTCGTCAACTTACTGAAGAAACAGGTACTACGATTGAAATCGGTGATGACGGTACAATCAAAATTGCAGCAACAGACGGTGAAAGCGCAGCAAATGCAATTAGCCGCATTGAGCAATTAACAGCTGAACTAGAAGTAGGTACTATCTACGAAGGTAAAGTTGTACGTATCGTTGATTTCGGTGCGTTTGTAAACATTCTTCCTGGTAAAGATGGCCTAGTGCATATCTCTCAGATCAGTACTGAGCGCGTAAATAACGTGACAGATCACCTATCTGAAGGTCAAGAAGTTAAAGTTAAAGTACTAGAAGTAGACCGTCAAGGTCGTGTACGTTTAAGTATCAAAGAAGCAATGGAATCAGCAGCTGCCACAGCTGATGCACCAACTGACGCTTAATTGTTGATATTTAATCCAGATATTCTCTGGATAATATAAAAAGGGGCTGTATAGCCTCTTTTTTTATGCTTTAATGAAACCTCTTTGGATAGCACTTGTCCTATCAGTTTGCTACTTATCTTGGTATAAAGGATTTTAATGATACTTAAACACATAGCCTTGGCATCGTTTGCTATTCTGTCTTTAAGCGCCTGTCAATCTACTTCGCAAGCACAACCGACTGCGATTGTGAATGTGCCTTTCACTGCGCCTTTAGCGTCTGATTTTCGTAGTGAAATAGCGATAGCTCGTTATTCTGAATTATTAAATCGTGCTGATCTAGCGCCAGATCAACAAGCAAAATTATTTTATGACCGTGGCGTATTATTTGATAGTTTAGGTATGTCTACCTTGGCGCGGATTGATTTTAATCGTGCTGTGCAATTGAAGCCCGATTTAGCCGAAGTGTATAACTTTTTAGGTATTCACCATACCTTGATGCAACAATTTGAAAAAGCCTATGAATTTTTTGATTCAGCGTTAGAACTCAATGAGCAACACGAATATGCCTACTTAAATCGTGGTATTGCTCTTTACTATGGCGATAGAGCAAATCTTGCAGCGGCTGATCTTAAAGAGTTTTTATCACGTTCGCCAAGTGATCCTTACCGGGTATTATGGCTTTATCTAGCGCAAGCAAGCGCTGATCCTGTGCAAGCTATAGCAAACTTAAAAGCCAACGCACAAGGGCTGGATGATAGTCAATGGGCGTATAGTTTAATATCACTTTATTTGGGCGATATGAGCGAGCAGAGCTTTTTAACAAGTCTTGCCGATGGTGTTAAAACTGAACAAGAATATGCGCAGCGGCTATGCGAAGCTTACTTTTATTTAGCTAAAATATATCAAGCTAAAGGGCTTGATTATCAAGCCGCAGATTTCTTTCGTTTAGCACTTGCCACCAATGTGCATGAGTTTGTGGAATATAAATATGCCCGTTTAGAGCTTGAGTTAATGGCTGGTGAAAACGACAGTTAAATTATTTATTAGCGTTGTTGTTATGCTGAGTTTGGGATATTTACCAAGCTCAGTTAATCAGCATCGCGATATTGCCTTTTGGCATGTAAAACATACCCCAGATTCTATTCTTATTAGTTATTATCGTTTTATTGACGATTTTAATGCTCAGCTTAATTCATTGACTGATGCTACCTTATACTTATTAGCTATAAATGCTGTTACAGATGCACAATTTGCTTGGGCACTGCGGTTACTAACAAATGATCAAGCACAATCGGCTTTACCTTTTTGGCGTGTTAGCGTGGCTCAGCAAAGTGTTGATAAGCGCCGCAGACTCAGTGCATTGTTACTGCAATCAGAACGTTGGGATGATTTAACATCACTGGCAGAGCAACACCTGTTGCCTGCAAGTCATGCGGCAGAACAATTAAAATTACACCATGGCGCCACACCGGCGAGTATTGACCAAAGCTTTGCCAGTCATGAGGGATTTTTATTATCCTTTTCACAGCTGCAAGCGCAACCGCAGTGTCAGTTTAATGTGTTGATGATGACAGATCATCGCCAAGGTTTAGCAAAACTTAATGCATTTAAAATTCGTTATCAACAACACCCCCAACCGAGCTCAGGCAGTTTTTGTTTTAGTAAGCCGATTTATTTAGGGGACTCCATAAACTGCCAACAACAGCCGCAACATGCCGCTAAATGTGATTGGCAGCCTTTAGCTCACAATAAAGCTTGGCCAACGGGCTTTGATTTTATAGTGATGATGACCGCAACTGGCTCAGGCAATGTGCAAGGTGGCATAATGCACTTAAACTCGGCGAGTTATTACGGTTTATTTTTACATGAGCTGATGCACTTTAACGGCTTTGAAGATGAGTATCCATTACCCGCAGCGAAGCAGGCGTGGTTATGTAATCAAAAAGGCTTGGTGGCGCCGAACCTTTTTATTGCCAATGATCTTACACCACCGGCTGGCTGGCAGCTAAGTGATAGCTGTCAAACACCAATTAAAGCATATAAACCAAGTCATAACTGGTCAATAATGCAATATCAACAAATCCCTTTGTCAGTGCATTATCAACAATTATGGTTGCAACAAATTACTGATCCGAGCTATCAACCACTACGATTTAGCGACTATTTTCAGCAATTTAAAGCACCTATGAACTTTATAAACAAAATGACAAAAAAAAATATTGAGGGATAAAGTTGTAAATAATATGCTGTCAGCACTAAAATAGTACAAAATAACAGCAGGTAGAAGGGCTTACTATAGACAAAATCGTCGCTGATCAGTATAACTATATACCTATAAAGCGTTTATTGAAGCTAAAATTAAAACCATCCGAAATGACCAGTACTAAACTAAAACTAACTAGCAGTGTATTGATACTCTTATGACTTCAAAAGGTTTCTCTCTATGACTTTGCTCTGGATACCCCTGTTATCCTTAATTGGCAGTGTTATTTCTTCCTGCACCGGCAAATTGACTCGTAATCAATCTACGAGCTTAACTATGCTAGCGCCTTTATGCGCCTTAGCAATTGCGATTTATCACACGCCAGCGGTTTTAGCGGGTGAGACAATTCGCTTTACCACACAATGGATACCAGCGCTGGGTATGGAGCTGGCTTTTCGCCTAGATGGCTTAAGCTTATTGTTTATCTTTATGATCTTAGGGATCGGGTTGCTGGTTATTTTTTATACCCGTTATTACCTAAGTAATAATGACTCGATGCCAAAATTATACTGTTACTTAATGCTGTTTATGACTGCAATGCTAGGTATTGTGATGTCGAATAACGTGATTCAACTATGGCTGTTTTGGGAATTAACCAGTATTAGCTCATTTTTGTTAATCAGTTTTTGGTGGCATAAATCAGAGGCCCGCAAAGGGGCACGTATGGCATTAGCAGTCACTGGAGCCGGCGGATTAGCTCTACTAGGCGGCTTACTACTGCTTGGTGATATTGTTGGTAGCTATGATCTAGACGTTATCTTAGCTAGCAAAACATTGATCCAGTCACATGACTTATACGAAGTTGCATTAGTGTTGGTATTGCTAGGTGCATTTACTAAATCAGCTCAATTCCCATTTCATTTTTGGTTACCGCACGCAATGGCAGCCCCAACGCCAGTGAGTGCCTATTTGCATTCAGCGACTATGGTAAAAGCCGGTATCTTCCTACTTGCACGTTTTTATCCAGCGTTAGCTGGAACAGATATCTGGTTTATTTTGGTTGCCATGACCGGCTTAACAACGTTATTGGTCGGCGCCTACATCGCTTTATTTAAGCATGATTTAAAAGGGCTGCTGGCGTATTCAACCATTAGCCATTTAGGTTTGATCACTTTATTACTTGGGTTAGATACTGAACTTGCCACAGTAGCGGCAATATTTCATATTATTAACCATGCAACGTTTAAAGCATCATTATTTATGGCCACCGGTATTATTGACCATGAAACTGGTACGCGAGATATGCGTAAGCTCAATGGTATGTGGCGATTTATGCCTTATACAGCGACACTGGCAATGGTTGCTGCAGCGGCAATGGCTGGGGTGCCGCTATTAAATGGTTTCTTGTCAAAAGAAATGTTTTTTGCAGAAACCTTACATCAACAAATACTAGGTTCTATGTCGTGGCTTATTCCTGTATTAGCAACTCTAGCGGCTGCTTTTTCTGTGGCATATTCGGCACGCTTTATTCACGATGTATTCTTTAATGGCGACCCAATCAATTTACCAAAAACACCGCATGAGCCTCCTCGCTATATGCGTGTGCCAATCGAAATACTAGTTGTGTTGTGTTTACTAGTCGGTATGTTTCCAAACTTTGTGGTTGATGGTATTTTGTCAGCGGCGTCGCTAGCAGTTCTTGGGGAAGCGACACCACAGTTTAAACTGTCAATTTGGCATGGTTTTAATTTACCATTGCTTATGAGTGCGATGGCTGTCGTGGGCGGTGTATTTATATATATTCAGCGCAAGCACTTATTTAAGTTTCAAGCATCACTACCTCCATTAAATGCTAAAAAAACCTTTGAGCGGTTTGTCTATACGATCATTAAGTGGAGTCAAGAAAAAATCAGCAGCACCGAAAATGGTTCTCTGCAACGTTACATTGTTGTGATGTTGGGGGTCGTATTGTTGTGTGCTGGTTGGCCATTGTTTGAAATGAACGCTTTGGCGGGTACTGCGCCACGTACGCCGATCGATTTTCATAATGCCATTGGTGCAGGTTTAATGATCATCGGTGCCATTAGCACTGTGATTTGGCATCGCTCACGGATGGTATCGTTATTGATGATATCAATCGTAGGGTTAATGGTTTCAGTGGCATTTACTCGCTTCTCAGCGCCCGATTTAGCGCTTACACAGTTAACCGTAGAGGTAGTGACAGTCATTTTATTAATGCTGGCATTATTCTTCTTACCGCAACGCACACCTAAAGAGTCGAGTTCATTACGTATTTTACGTGATTTAGGGATTGCCTCAGCAGTGGGGGTGGTTATTGCCAGTATTTGTTATGCATTATTAACGCGTCCGCTTGAGTCAATTTCAGATTTCTTTATCGCCAATGCAAAAACTGGCGGAGGCGGTACCAACGTCGTAAACGTTATTTTGGTTGATTTCAGGGGCTTTGATACCCTAGGGGAAATCACGGTACTGGGGATTGCAGCGTTAGGTATTTATAAAGTATTAACTAATTTACCATTGTTTATGCCAGCCAGTGACAGTGAAGGTCGCCCTTGGGCGCGAGAACGTCATCCTCTGTTATTAGCCAGTATTTCACAAAGTTTATTGCCATTGGCGTTATTAGTCTCTGCGTATATCTTTTTGCGCGGTCATAACTTACCTGGTGGGGGCTTTATTGCCGGGTTAGTCACTGCAATTGCCTTTATTTTGCAGTATATGGCTCATGGTTCAATTTGGATCTCTGAGCGCTTTGATGTGAACTATCGAAAGATCATTGCCTCGGGTATCGCCATTGCAATGTTAACAGGGCTAGGAAGTTGGGCATTTGGACGACCGTTTTTAACCACTTGGTTTGAATATTTTGATGTGCCATTTATCGGCAAAGTAGAACTGGCCAGTGCCATCGTATTTGATTTAGGTGTTTACATGACCGTAGTCGGCGCGACCTTAATGATACTCGCAAGCCTAGGTAAGTTAACCGCAGATACACCTAAGAAAGAGGTAAATATTTAATGGAACTGTTATACGCATCATGCGTTGGTGTACTGGTGACTTGTGGGGTGTACTTGATCCTAAGAGCACGGACTTTTCCGGTAGTATTAGGGTTAACGATGCTGTCATACGCAGTGAACTTATTTTTATTCTCTGCGGGGCGCTTAACTATTAATAAAGCCGTCGTGCTTGGTACAGGCACTGACTATGCCGATCCGCTGCCGCAAGCGTTGGTACTGACAGCTATTGTAATTGGTTTTGCAATGACCGCCTTTGTCGTGATTTTGGCAATTCGTGGTCGTGCTGATTTAGGCAATGATCATGTAGATGGTCACTTAGGTAAAATTGAACACAAGGAGCACAAATGATCCAGCATCTAGCTTCTTGGCCAATTTTATTACCTATGCTTGCCGGCATTATTTTACTGTTACCTCCCTGTGGGAAAAGTATTCCTATTCGTCGTGTTGCCTCTGTAGTCATGGCATTATTAAACACTTTCGTCAGTGCGCTATTATTATGGCAAGTTTTCCAGTCAGGCATTATTGTGTATGCCATCGGCGGCTGGCAAGCCCCATTTGGGATCGTGCTGGTTGCTGATTTAGTGTCAGTCCTACTGGTGTTACTAACGTCATTTCTAGGTTTGGCTGTTACTGTTTACAGCTGTATGGGAGATGATGAAAAAGGGGGCTTTTTTCATCCTTTAGTACACTTTTTGGTACTGGGTGTTAACGGTGCTTTTTTAACAGGGGATTTATTCAACCTGTTTGTATTTTTTGAAGTGCTGTTAATTGCTTCCTACTCATTACTAATGCATGACGGTGATAAACACAAAACGCGATCAGCCATTCAATACGTGAGTTTAAACCTGATTGGATCGAGTGTGTTTTTGATTGCACTGGGTATTTTATATGGTGTTTTAGGCACCTTGAATATTGCTGATATGGCACAAAAAGTGTCGCAGTTACAGGGCGATGACGTCTACCTTGCAAAAATTGGTGGGTTATTACTGCTGGTTGTTTTTGCGCTAAAAGGCGCATTGTTACCACTGCACTTATGGTTACCCAATACTTACGCTAGTGCAATGCCTGTGGTGGCAGCGTTATTCGCAATTATGACTAAAGTGGGTGTATACGCAATGCTGCGTGTCTATACCGTTATCTTTGGTGATGAAGCAGGGCAACTTGCACACATGGCACAACCATGGTTGTGGGGCTTGGCCGTTGCAACTATTATAGTTGGCTCCATTGGTGTTGTTGCCGCGCAAGATTTACGTAAGCTCACTGCTAATTTAGTGATTGTATCGGTGGGGACGTTAGTCGCCTTAGTCGCATTACAAAACATTAATGCCACAGCGGCGCTGTTGTATTACTTAGTGCATTCAACCTTAGTGTGCGCGGCCTTATTTTTAGTGGCCGACCTGATCGCTCATCAGCGTGGTAAAGTTGCGGATCGTTTTGCGCCAGGACGCGGCGTAGCGCAACCATACTTATTAGGCACGTGCTTTATTATTGCTGCTTTAGCTGTAGTCGGCATGCCACCACTGTCAGGGTTTATTGGTAAAGTGTGGATTTTAAAAACCACCTTAGATAGCGAAAAAGCATTGCTATTTTGGCCTGTTTACTTGCTTGCCAGCTTTGCATTATTGGTCGCATTATCTCGAGCGGGTACTACCTTGTTTTGGGAACGCAAACACCAAGACTGTGAACCGACTGAAGGAGTAAAAGCGCATCCATTGCAGATCACGGCAATAATTGCTTTATTAGTTTGTTCGCCTTTGTTAGTGATCTTTGGCGGCGCAGTAAGTGAATATATGATTGCTGCTGCTACGCAATTGCATGATATTACCGGTGGTATCAATACGGTACTTGGAGGGGGCTTATAATGCGTTTAGAATCACGTTTTCGTTGGTTACCAACACCTTTTCGCAGTGCATTATTGTTTGTCGTATGGCTGCTACTTAATAACAGCGTATCGGCAGGTCATATAGTGTTGGCTGTGATATTCGCTATTTTAATTCCTTTAGTCAGTTTTCCATTTCGCGAACCGCAACCGCTTATTATTAAGCCCGGTTTAGCGCTAAAGCAGTTAATTATCGTGATGTACGACATTATTACCGCCAATATGCAAGTCGCATTGCTTATTCTTGGGCCAGTTAAAAAACTGCGTCCCGCGTTTGTAAAAGTACCAATAGAGCTCAGCCATGCTATGCCTATAACTATTTTGGCAAGCACAGTATCGCTCACACCGGGCACCGTAAGTGCAGAGGTATATCCGATACCTGAATCTCTCGCTGAGGGTGAGCAACCAACGCAGCGTTATTTGCTTATTCATGTATTAGATTTAGATGACGAACAAGCATTGATCGACACCATTAAACAACGTTACGAAGCACCTCTTAAGGAGATATTTCAATGTTAGAAACGGTCTTTTTAATTGTTTTTGCAATGATTGGTTTATCGTTACTGCTTAACTTATGGCGTTTGGTGGTAGGCCCTTCGGTACCTGACCGCATTTTAGCGCTAGATACTATGTATATTAATACCATAGCGTTAATTATTTTATACGGTATGAGTATGGGCACAGGGTTGTATTTTGAAGCTGCACTGTTAATCGCGATGCTTGGCTTTGTAAGTACAGTAGCTGTATGTAAGTACTTGTTACGTGGCGACATCATCGAATAAAGGGTAATAACATGATCAGTGAATGGATAGTTTCTATATTATTATTAATCGGTGGTGCATTTATATTAATAGGCTCGATAGGCCTTATCAAAATGCCGGACTTTTTTATGCGTCTGCATGGTCCTACAAAAGCTACAACCCTTGGCATGGCTGGAATGCTAATCGCCGCGATGGTATTTTTTAGTAACACGCAAGATGGCGTTAGTGTCAAAGAATTATTGATCTCAATTTTCTTATTGATCACCGCACCGATCAGCGGTTACATGCTAATAAAATCAGCAATACACCATAAACTAAAAGCCAAAGACGGCACCAAAGGTTTGGATAACATCGAAGACGATTAATTTTTTGAAGATTGAAGATTGAAGATTAATATCAGCCCGTTAAGTTACTTTAACGGGCTTTTTATTCACGGTTTTTATTTGTACACTCAAACCTATCATCAACTGCCATCACTTATAAATGCTAAAACATAAAAAACTTATTATCGCGTGCTTGCTGATATTATTGCCGTTGCTAGATAGTTTATTTATACCAACGGCTTTTGGGCTGCAATGGCATAATGCAAAAAGCATGTATTTACTCAGTGCTTATATGATGCCGATTAAATTAATATTGGTGACTATCGGTGGCTTTTTGTTAGCAAGCCACGGTCATCCCCATCATGACGAGCCCCGAGTTTGGTATGCTAAATTATTTGATATCAGCTTTTTTATATTGGCAGGGATCCAATTTATTGTCCTAGCAATCATTAGTGCATTGTATCTAGTGGTTGGCACTCAAGCCGACGACTACCGGCAACAGGGGAATATTAGTGTGTATACCTCGGATGTTGGCGCGTTTGGCAAAGCAACGCATTATTTTTCTTATCAATGCACTGATAAAAATGGCTTTTATACTTTAACACCGATAGCCACCCTCGATTGGTTAGGGTCGTTCACATTTAGTGAAAAAGCGAATACCTTAATCATCAAGCATGACGATCACAGTGGTAAAGGCGAACAAATTAAACCAATAGATATCAGTGGATTTGGCTGTAAATACTGAGTTGTACCCAGCAACTTTGGGAAAAGTTGCTGGATGAAACGGCCTACTAGTTAGAGTTCTGATTATTTTATCTGTATCTCGACATCTTGCCCTGTTTGTAAACGTTCAGCACCACGCACAGCCACGTTATCTCCTGCATTTAAACCGTTATCTGCAATTGGCGAGACTTCGACAAGTGGCCCTTTTCCACTGCCAACGGTTACAGGAATTTTTATCGCTTGACTTTTCGCATCAATTTTAACCACATGTATGCCTTGCTTACGGATGATTAACGCATCTCGATTTACCAATAATACCGGATTTTTGCTGGTCAATGGCACGGTTACATCAACAAGTTGGCCAATTGCCCAAGCGTGTTGTGCATCTGCTTGTAAATTGGCGCGTATTTCAACTGTCTGAGAGCGTGGATCTGTAGATGGAATTACCGCAGTTATTATTGCTGCAGCTGTTTCTGGTTGCGATAAGTCACCCGCTTTAATGGGAAGTTCGATGCCTGTTCGTAAATATTTTAAGTATCTAACGGGTACATATATACGTACTTCTAAATGATGAATATCAAGTAGCGTAAGTAACTCATCAGCACGGTTTATTTCACGACCTGCGCGCTTAAAGCGCTCGCTTACAACGCCAGCAAATGGCGCACGAATAGTTGCTCTTGTTAGTTTGTCATCGATTACTTTAAGTTCGATCTTCGCAAGTGCTATGTCAGAGCGAGCCAGATCGTGCTTATTTTGCACTTCGTCTACTTGGCTTAGTGCGGCGCTGCTAGATTTTTCTAACTCTTTTAAGCGTTTTAGGTCTTGTTGATATAAACGTAAATTAATATTAGCGCGATTGAGCATTTCTTCTTGGCGTGCTTTATCTAATTCTAAAGGTAAGGTATCCATACGAACTAAAATATCATTTTTCTTGATCACGCTGCCAGGCTCGGCAACATAGATAAGACGGCCACTAATACCTGCTGTTAAAGTAACATCGTCTTTGCCAAACAGCGTACCATTAACTTCTATTTCACTGGTTAACGGCGCTTTAGTGACCTGTGCAACAGTCACAGGAATAACGGCAAAAACAGGTGCTATAAATAAACAGTTACATAGGATGAAAGACTGCATGGCTAGTTTAATTCTATTCATGATTAGGTTCTCTATACTCATTGGCTTGTAGCTAAACTTTTTGCTGTATTGTTTACTGATTTATTATTTGACGCAGGCGGTGTGCTTCGGCCTAGCTGTAACAAACTAGGCATTAAAATGAGAGTGAACAACGCACTGATCGCCATACCACCGACTATAACGGTTGCAAGCCCTCTGTAAATTTCAGAGCCTACACCTGGCATTAGCATCAATGGCAGCATGCCAAATAAGCTCGTAAGTGTACTTAAGTAAACAGGCCTTGCCCTTAGTAATATCGCTTGTTTGACCGCCGCCTCACGACTTAAACCTGATGTCATCGCTACCTTAGTTTGATCCACTAATAATATGGCATTGTTAACTACTAACCCTAACAAAATGATAAACCCTATCATGGTGAGCAAATCAAGCGATTGAAAAGTAAATAGGTTTAAAATAAACAGCGCTAATACGCCACCAGCAATGGCTAGAGGCATAACCAGTAAAACCAACGCACTGTCTTTTGCGGATTTAAACAGTGCTGTCATTAATAAAAATAAAATAAACAACGCCAACACAAAATTCAGCGCCATTTCGGTCATCGCCGAATTCATTTTTTGTGCGTTGCCAGCCAATATTGCTCCCGCATTACTTGGCAGGCTAGCTCTGACTTTAGGCATTACCTGTTCGCTTAAAATTGCTTGCGCTTGTTGTAAGCTCATATCAGCAGGTGGAGTTACGACTATGCTCACTGTACGGCGACCATTTACCCGACGTAACTGAGTGGGTCCCACAGTACGTTCAATGTTGGCAAGCTCGCCAAGGCTTTGTATACCTGCTTGTGGGGTAACAATCGGCAGTGCTTTTAGTTCTTCTGGGGTTTGCCAAGGAATGCCTCGTAAAATGACATTCATGCGTTCATTACCATCAAAATATTCATTCACAAATAAACCACCAGTATATGCTTGTACTGCTTGCGATACATCTCGACGAGTCAGGCCTGCTTGGGTAATACGGCGATCATTAGGTGTTAGTCTAAGTTCAGGTTCAGCCATATCAAGACGAGGCTGTGGCTGGGCGGTAGCATCTGGTAGAACTTCATTGACGGCGTTTAGTGCAATTTGTGCTGCATTAACTAAGTCATCCATGTTCGGCCCGGTTAGGTCAATATTGATATCGCGGCCATCACCACCGTTTGCAACTTGGATCATTGAACCACGAAAGAAAAATACTTGCGTGTCGGGTAAATCAATAAAAATCTCTTCTTTGGCTACTTTCATTAACTCTTCGACTCGTTGTGGATCGGCTGAGTAAATAAAGCCACCTGCATTTGAGCCAAAAGCATAAAAATTAAAATCTTTAATGCTAGGTTCTTTTTCGCCATTGAAGTAGGGCATGAGTCGTTTTTTAACTCTGAGTAAGAGCTCTTCTTCCATAAATTGCACATTCCCACCTGGTGGCGTGACCAAATTGAAAAAGAAGCCATCAGTAGGCGCGCGTGGCATAAAATCGGTTTTCGGTAGCATAGTTAATGTTGCTATCACTGAGCCGCCAAGTAATACGATAATCCACATAATTTGCTTAACGCGAGTGTTCGTTAACTTCATAATAAAATTACTGAGCTTTTGCCAATAGTAATGATATGGGTCCGCTTTGATTTGCGCATCGGGCCATAGATGATTCGCTAATGGGATAAGTGTAATTGCGCATATCATTGATGTGATAACCGCTACAGAGAGTGTCAGTGCTAAATCAGAAAACAATTGCCCTTCAATACCAGCCATAAATAAAATAGGTAAAAATATTGCAACACTCGTTGTTGTTGATGCAAATAACGCCCCAGTAACTTGGGCCGCTCCTTTAAGCGCCGCTTTTTTATTATCTAGGCCTTCAGCGCGAAGTCTGGCGATATTTTCTTGTACTATAATAGCCGCATCTAACACTAAGCCAACAGCAAATGCCAGACCCGCGAGTGATATAACATTTAGACTACGGTCAAAAACATTAAGCGCTAAAAATGCCACCATCAATGAGATTGGAATAGTCGCTGCAATCACTAAAGTAGCTTTCAGGCCTCTAAAAAATAACCATAAAATTAAGCAAGACAAAATAACGCCAAGGCCTAAGTTACTTTTAACTAACGACAGTGCATTGCTTATATGCACCGAGGCATCAAAACTAAGCTCAATAGAGAGTCCATTCGCTGCCAGCGGCCCTTCATTTAGCTCTTTTATTGCTAGATTAATATCGTCAAGTAACGCAACCGTATTGGCTTTATTAGCGCGAGAAATACGGATGTAGTAGGCTGGTTTTCCATTACGTCCACTCATACCTAAGCGGTCAGAGTAAGTCCGTTCAACACTGGCTATATCGCCTAAATAAATAGGCCTATCATCTGAGTAACCAACGCGCATTTGTGCCATGCTAGATAAGTCATATTGTCCCGTAAAACGCACTGTATATTGGCGCCTACCTACATTAGCTAAGCCACCTGAAGTATCTCGTGAACTGGCAAGTACGTTACTAATTTTATCTAGGCTTATTCCTAAGGCTGCTGCTTTATGCGGATCAAACGTAATACGCAATTCTTTCGGGCGTTCACTGGCCAGATCCACCCGCGCAACACCTGGAATTTGCGCTAATCGTGGTTCGATAAACTCATCAATTTGTTTTTGAAACTGCGACATATCAAAATCTAAACTATCCGATTGATAATCTTTAGGTGTGATCAGTAAGGTTGCTGCCGCCTCACCATTATTTCCGCCAGCGAATACAACAGGGTCGAATGCGTCTAAAGGTAAAGGGGGAGCTTGATTAAGGCTGGTTAATACATCAAGCATGGCTTGTTGCATATTTTGGCCAACAGCAAAGGTTAGCGTAATAGCGCCATTGCCTCGGTTGATATTGGTATTTACTTCTAATGCGCCAGGTGTATTTTTAACTGCATTTTCAATGGGCTCAATGATAACCGATTCAATCTCTTCGGGTGCAGCTTGTCGCCAACCAGAGAAAATTGTAATTTGCGGTTGTTCAATATCAGGGGTTAATTGAATCGGCAACTTAAAAATGCTTAATATGCCAAACAACATAATTAGCACCAAGATAACAATGACACTCGCAGGGTTTTTTAGCGAACTACGTGTCAGGTTCATTGTGTGTCTTCCAATATTTGTTTTTGTGCATTGTAGTGATATGTAAAAAAAGCGCCACTATCATAAATAGAATGTATGTCAAAAAGTAACCAAGAAACCACTAAATCAGCCAAAAGAGGCAATTTTGTAATAACTTGTAACACTTTAAGTATAAATTCGGTGGCACTTTTTTAAGCGATCATTTTTAAGTTGTTTTGAGTTAGACTTACTAACAATATTTTTAATCGATAAAATGTTGTTTAAAAAGCAAGGAGCTTATCATGAAAAAGCATGAGCTGATTGACCAAGATGGACAAGCCGACTTTGGTATTTTTCCAGATGGAGTAGATGACATCAATTACTTGGATTTTGACCTGCGTAGTACTATGGGTAAATCCAGAAGTACGCTTTTTAAAAAGTTAAGCTTTAATCAATTTCAATTTATTAGTTTGAGTTGCGAGCAGTTAATTATTGGTTTAGCGATCGTTGATTTAAAAATTGCGAGTCAATGTTTTGTATATGTATACGACCCACAAACGACAGAATTCGATGAAGTCAGTTTTATCAGCTTACTGGCTTTAAATACGTGTATTGATAGCACACCAAACACCGGGCAAGCGACTTTTCGAAAAGGGCGTAACAGCGTAACTATTAATACAACCGCTAAGCCGCAAATACGCTCGGTAGAGGTAAATTTAAAGTCCGGGCTGAAAATTAGTGCCTGTATTGATGAATCGATAAATTATAACCCGCTTGCGGTGTGTGTTCGTGCCGGTTTTACAGGCTTTCATTTTACCCAAAAAACTGCCGCATTACCCTGTACTGGAACACTTCAGTGGCGTGGTAACAAATATGTATTTGAAGAGCTTAAAATACTGGCAAGTGTTGATTGGAGCGCGGGTTTCATGCGTCGCGAAACCTTTTGGAACTGGGGGAGTTTAGCCTGCACATTAGCTGATGGCCGCCGCTTAGGTTTAAATTTAAGTGCGGGGGTTATTGAAACAGGTTTTACCGAAAACGCCTTGTGGCTCGATGGCACGCTTTATAAAATTGATATGGTCGATTTTCAATTTGAGCGCTATGGTAATGCTAAAGCAACGAGTAAATGGCGGCTGCGTTCAAACGACGGTATCATCAATTTATACTTCGAACCAATAGGTAAACGCCAAGATAAAACCAACTTAATTATTATCGCGACTAACTTCACTCAACACTTCGGCCGTTACTATGGTGAAATAACTCTTGCAGACGAAGTTATCACACTTAACGGCGAATGGGGATTTACCGAAGACCACTATGCGAAGTGGTAAAGAGTACTTAATACCAATCGACTTAAATATTTAACCACCCTAGCGAGCTAAATAAAGCGCTAACTGCGTTATAATTTTTTCAAGTAGAACAACTGCATGTCAAAATTTATGCCTTGTTATCACTCCATTTATCTGTCGCTATAAATGGTCAGTAACTTTACACGATTGGTATAACCTGACTATCGTTTAAAAATGAACTTAACATCTATCCCAAGATCAGCTCGTTGCCGCGTCACTAAATTCAATCGATTTGTTTAACGACTATAGTGCTTAATGCACTGTGTGATAAACCAAATCGAATCTTGTATTAGGTAAACACCGACAGCACCCAACGTGAGTAAAGTCGCGGCAGCTTGCAACAGCAAATGCTGCGACACATGCTTCGCCAGCAAGCCGTTGTTAAGGTAACTCCCCAGCAGTGAGCCTAGTCCCAAAAAAATCCCACTGTAACCAAATTGCTCAGGCGTGAACCCCAGCGCTGCGAAATTAAATCCGCCCAGTTGGTAATAAGAAAAAAGGGAGATGTTGTAAAGTGCCACCAACAATTACCACTGACACTTTTTAACTAACTCAAACCAAGAACGAGTAAACTTTTTAGGGAGGATTTTCTTTGGTGGTACGATAGGGACTTCGAGCTTTTTAGCAAAGTAACGGTGTACAAAGGTTTTCATTTGATCGCTTTCTAATTGCTCGTAAGCTATTTGCAATTGTGCTATGTCCTTTCGGCTAACATAATTTCCTTTAAGTTTTTTAAAACGCATTTCCAGCCACAGTAATAAAGCTTGTTTAGCCTCATTGGGAAAGGCATGGGTTAAAGTGGATGTGGGTCCGTATAACCTTTCAAAGTTTATTGTTTGATCTTGGATCAAAAATACCATTAACAGATTTAATCCTGCAGAAATTTGTCCCGCTCGCTTGTCAATAATTTGATAACGGCTTAAGGCACTACGAAAATAATGTTCAGCTTCTGGGATTTTATTCTCATCAAGTGCCAAATAGCCCAAGTTACTTTCTATCATGGCGACAACATTAGGGAGGTTTAAACGCACCGTGAAATTATAGCTTTCGGCATATAGGTTACGCGCTTCGTCATTGTTATTTTGTGCCATAGCGACCAGTGCCATACTGTTGGTAAGCGTCAAGCGTTGACGATCATTTTCAGCGTATTTATAACCACATTGAAAACTTAGTTGGGCATCGTCTAAATACTCTGCATAGCGTAGCCAAATACCTAACGCACTCATAATAGACGTTATTCTCTTTTTGAAATAAGGGGCTTGCTGCTGACTAAATATCGCATCTACAGACTGATGAAGGCGGTCAAATTGGCTGGTCGGAACGGCTGCTCGGGCGTTAATAAGATGCCAACGAATAAATAACTCAGGTGAAACTTTATCGATATCGTCAAGATTTTCAAGAATAATAATAGATTGCGCTGGGTTGACCACAAGGTAGTCTTCAGCTTCGTTTAACTTATTTTCAAAAGTGCTTAGTTCAGTAGCAAAAGCTTGCTGAAAACCAAGTAACAGGAACCAACATATAACGAAAAGCCGTAACAACTTGATCTCAATTACTTAATGATGTGATTGATAATTATAGTTGCCGCAGTCATACAAATCAAAGCTAATAAACCAGAATAAGTTCTCAGCTATCAAGTATGTTGTATTTAAAGGTGATATTTATCATAAAAGAGAAAATAACACAGATAGAAAAAGCCCTAGATCTATATAGATTTAGGGCTTTCATTTATTTACTGTTAATGTCAATCAGCTTATTGTTTAGAACTTTTCAGCTCTCTATTATTCGTCTATCGATCTCAATAATGCATTAATCCCTACTTTTTCGCGGGTTTGCTGATCTACTTTTTTCACGATAATTGCAGCGTACAAGCTGTGAGTACCGTCTTTTGATGGCAGTGCGCCTGGAACAACCACTGCACCTGCTGGTACGCGGCCGTAGTGGATCTCGCCAGTTTCGCGGTCGTAAATGCGAGTACTTTGGCTGATGTAAACACCCATTGAAATAACAGCGCCTTCTTCAACGATCACGCCTTCTACAATTTCAGAGCGTGCACCAATAAAACAGTTATCTTCAATGATAGTAGGATTGGCTTGTAATGGCTCTAAAACGCCACCTATGCCAACACCTCCTGACAAGTGTACGTTCTTACCAATTTGTGCACACGAGCCTACAGTGGCCCATGTATCAACCATAGTGCCATCATCAACGTAAGCACCAATGTTTACATATGATGGCATCAATACTACATTTTTACCGACAAAGCTGCCTTTACGGGCAACAGCGTTTGGTACAACGCGCATGCCACCTTGCTGAAATTGCTCCGGTGTATAGTCGCTAAATTTCAGTGGTACTTTGTCATAAAACTGGTTTACGCCGTCGTTCATTGGTTGATTGTCACGAATACGAAACGACAGTAACACGGCTTTTTTTAGCCATTGATGGACAACCCACTCACCACTGATTTTTTCAGCAACGCGTGCGGCACCACTATCAAGTAGCTCAAGTACATCGATTATGGCTTGTTTTACATCACTAGGTACTGTGCTCGGGCTGATGCTATCACGGTTATCCCAGGCGTTTTCAATGGTGGTTTTTAAATCTGACATAAGATCCTCTTATTCGGTTTCTGCGTTGAGTTTTTTACGCAATGCTTGATGAATTTTTGCTTGTTCTTCGTCGGTAAGAGCTTGGTATTCGTTATTCGATACCACGAAGAAATCTTCTGCACGTTCACCTACGGTGGTGATCCGCGCGGCGTGTATATGTAATAAATGGGCTTGAAACACTTCGGCAATTTTGGTTAATAAGCCAGGAATATCTACCGCTTGAATTTCGATTAAGCTGCGGTCTTTACGCGGGTGAGGGCGCAGGATAATTTTTGGTTTAATATTAAAATCTTTAAAGCGTTGTGAGCGATTCTTTTTAAAGCGAATTTTCTTTTTCGGATCAGCAAGCGCTTGATCAAGGCCGCGTTTGATTGACTGCGCTTGAGCGCTGGCAATCGGGTCGCCACTGACTTCAAGTACTACAAAGCTAAACAGCACATAGCCGTCGCGAGTGGTGAGCACTTGAGCATGTTGAATTTGCGCTTTTTTAGAGCCGATCACACTTACTAAACGGGCAAATAAACCGCCGGAGTAGGGGCTATAAACAAAAATCTGTGTACCGCCGTGCATGGCTGTATTTGATACCGCAACACTGGGTTGGCTTAAATCAACGCAGTTTAGTAAATGTTCGGTGTGCCATGATAGTTGTTGTTCACTAAAGGCCGTAAAGTAATTTGCTTTAAAACGGCTCCAAATTAAATCAATCTGATTTTCATCATAGCCATTGTTGATTAACCGTTGTTTGGCTTGATGCTTTTTATCGCGAATTTGGTCGCGCTGATCCATAGGATTTTCAAGGCCTAACCGTAACGCCCTTTGAGTATGCAGGTAAAGCTCACGCAACAAGGTGTTTTTCCAATCATTCCACAAGTTGTCGTTAGTGGCGCGAATATCTGCGACGGTTAAGCAGTATAGATAATCAAGTTGTCGTTCGGTTTTAACTCGAGTAGCAAAGTCTTTGATCACATCTGGGTCATTAATATCTTTACGCTGTGCAGTTACAGACATAAGTAAATGGTTACTAACTAGCCAAGCAATCAATTTGCCATCGGAAGTTGAAAAACGGTGTAATTTGGCAAAAGCAATGGCATCAACAGCACCGAGTTCTGAGTGATCGCCGCCACGGCCTTTGGCAATGTCATGGAAGATGCCCGCTAAATACAGTAGCTCGGGCTTGTCCATGCGGGTGACTATTTCACAACAAATAGGAAACTCACTGACGTTTGCTTTATCAAAATATTGATAAATGTTATTGATCAACTTATGAGTATGTTCATCCACAGTATAAGCGTGAAATAAGTCAAATTGCATCTGTCCAAAAATGTTTCGCCACTGGGGTAAATAAGCGGCAAGCATGCCGTGTTTGTGCATTAAAGTAAATGCACGGCCCATGCCGTTAGGGTGTTTAATTAACCGTAAAAATGCTTCGCGACAGGCGGCATAATCTTGCAAATCTCCTAACAGGCGACGGCGCACTTGGCGAATGGTACGGATAGTACTTGGGTAAATATGGGTAATTTCAGGGTTATCGGCAATGTGTTCGAACAATACAAATAGTTGATCACGGCGAAAGAACACGGACGGATTTTTTACCCTAATTTGATGGCCAACACGTTCGAAATTACGATCGAGTTCAACCACTGCTTGTTCGTTACTTTCCGGTAAAATGCTTTGTTCAAAATATGATAACAACATTTGATTTAGCTCACGGACCCGGCTCATGATCCTAAATAATCGCTTCATCATCCGCTCAACTGAGGCTTTACCATCGCTACCAAAGCCAAGTAAATCAGCGGCCAGTGGTTGATGATCAAATAACAACCGGTTCTCAGAGCGTCCAGCCGCTAAATGCAGCGCAAAACGGATATTCCAGAGATTTTCTAAACACTCTAGGAGCTCTTGGTATTCTTCATGAGTGAGATAGCCGTGGCTAATAAGCTCTTGTAAGGTTTCGGCTCTAAAATGTTTTTTAGCAACCCAAATGATGGTTTGTAAATCGCGCAGCCCCCCTGGGTTTTCTTTAATATTTGGTTCGAGGTTGTATGCTGTACCGTGACATTTTTTATGACGCAGTTGTTGCTCATGTACTTTTGCTAAAAAGAATTCGTCAGAGTGCCATACAGGCGTATCAAGAATATGCTCTTTGAGTTTTTCATATTCAATGTGATTACCGAACAGTAGTCGACTTTCAAGCAAGCTAGTGGCAAAAGTCACGTCGGCACGTTTTTGCTCAATCGCTTGCTCAATGGTACGCACACTGTGGCCAATTTCTAAATTAAGATCCCATAGCATGGTCACAAATTGGCCGATTTTTTCACACACGGCATCACTAGGTTGCTCAGTAACTAGCAGTAAAAAATCGATATCTGAATAGGGGTGCAGCTCACCGCGACCATAACCGCCAACGGCGATCAAGGCTAAATCTGGCTCATGGGCTAAATCATAAACATGAAACAGTTTAATCAGTAAGCGGTCGATAAACTCAGCCCGGGCATTAATCAAATTACCGACTGGCTGTTTTGAAAACTCGTTTTGTAACCATTTATAAAAATAATTAGAACAATCGCGATAATCGGTTAATTGCTCAGCATCGCTGAGCAATTTTTTAACTTTATTGGGTAATGCCACGTGGGCTGGCTCCTTAGCATACTAATTTCACCCTAAGTCGGGTGAGTCAGTATTTAATGTTCAATGATCCGGTCAATCGTATCATCTGATCGAAGCGTTAAAATTTCAACACCATTTTCAGTTACTAATAAGGTGTGTTCCCACTGCGCAGACAAGCTACGGTCTTTAGTAACCACAGTCCAGTCATCTTTTAATAGTTTACACTGGCGTTTACCAGCGTTAACCATTGGCTCAATAGTCAAACACATACCTGCTTTTAGGGCTTCGCCAGTACCAGCGCGGCCATAATGCATTATTTGTGGTTCTTCATGAAACTCTGCACCAATACCATGGCCGCAATATTCACGAACAATTGAGTAGTTAAAGCTCTCTGCATATTTTTGAATCGCTTCGCCGATATCACCTAAACGCACGCCTGGTTTAACCATTTTTATTGCTAAATAAAGGCTTTCTTGCGTTACTTCAGCAAGACGCTTGCCTTGGATGTTTGGCGTGCCAACATGAAACATTTTTGATGTGTCGCCGTGGTAGCCATCTTTGATAACCGTGATATCGATATTGACACTGTCGCCATCTTTTAATGCTTTGTCGTTAGGAATACCATGGCAAATTACATGGTTTACTGAGGTGCAAATTGATTTAGGAAAACCATGGTAATTTAGTGGGGCAGGAATTGCCTTTTGCACATCGACAATATAATTATGACAAATTGTATTTAGTTCATCAGTGGTTACACCGGGAACTACATGTGACTCTATCATTTCCAGGACATCTGCCGCTAAGCGCCCGGCTACACGCATTTTCTCTATTTCTTCAGGGGTCTTGATCACAGCACTCATGGAGGCTCCATTGTCGAGTTTTACACATTTATCGTCGCACAAATTTTGCACGCGACGTTGAATATTTGTTTTTAATATGGTATAAAGCGCGCCGTCTTTTTACAAATAAATTCTTAAATGATTTTTTGTATTTAAGGCAAACACAATTTTATTTTAACACACACACGTATCGTCACATACACTTGGGTGCATTTCAGTTTCATTTAACTGCGGTGTTGGTGCTATGGGGTATGTGGAGGCCTAACCCTAAACTAAACAGAGGAAATACAAAATGGCAAACGTTTCAATGCGCGACATGCTTCAAGCTGGTGTTCACTTCGGTCACCAAGCACGTTACTGGAATCCTAAGATGAAGCCTTTCATCTTCGGCGCACGTAACCGTGTTCATATCATCAACCTTGAGCAAACTGTTCCAATGTTCAACAACGCACTTAAGTTTTTAACTGGTGCTGCGTCAAACAAAGGTAAAGTTCTTTTCGTTGGTACTAAGCGCGCAGCAAGCGAGTCGGTTAAAGAAGCCGCTATCGCTAGTGATCAGTATTACGTAAATCACCGTTGGTTAGGTGGTATGTTGACTAACTGGAAAACAGTTCGTCAATCAATCAAGCGTCTTAAAGACCTTGAAATCCAAAGCCAAGACGGTACTTTCGAGAAGTTAACTAAGAAAGAAACGTTAATGCTTAACCGCGAAATGGAAAAGCTTGAAAAGAGCCTTGGCGGTATCAAAAACATGGGTGGTCTTCCTGACGCACTTTTCGTTATCGATGCAGACCACGAGCACATCGCTATCCGTGAAGCTAACAACCTAGGTATTCCAGTTGTTGCGATCGTTGATACTAACTCTAACCCAGACGGTGTTGATTTCATCGTACCTGGTAATGATGATGCTATCCGTGCAATCAACCTTTACACAGGCGCAGTTGCAGCAGCAATCACTGAAGGTCGTGAGAGCAATATCGTTGCTCAAGCTGAGAAAGACGACTTCGTAGAAGCTGAGTAATTAGCTGTCATCAAGTCTTCATCTAATTTTAGATGAAGACTTGCTATTCTTGTAGAGCGGGTAACCCGCTTATCTAAACCTGAATTCAGATTTGAGGATTTACTAATGGCTGTAACTACTGCCCTAGTTAAAGAATTACGCGAGCGTACCGGCGCTGGCATGATGGATTGTAAAAAAGCGTTAACTGAAACAGATGGTGACATCGAGTTAGCGATTGAAAATATGCGTAAAAGTGGCGCTGCAAAAGCTGCTAAAAAAGCAGGTAACATTGCTGCTGAAGGTACTATCATCATCAAGCAAAATGCAGGTGTTGCAGTACTAGTTGAAGTTAACTGTCAAACTGACTTCGTAGCAAAAGACGTAAGTTTCTTAGCATTTGCTAACAAAGTTGCTGATGCTGCTATTGCAGAAACGATTTCTATCGAAGACTTACAAGCTAAGTTCGAAGAAGATCGTGTTGAACTAGTTACTAAAATTGGCGAAAACATCAACGTACGTCGTTTACAGTACATTGCTGGTGAGCAACTAGTTGAGTACCGTCACGGTGAGCGTATTGGTGTTGTTGTTGCGGGTGTTGCTGATGAAGAAACACTTAAGCACGTTGCAATGCACGTTGCTGCTTCAAACCCAGAGTACCTAGCACCTGAAGATGTACCTGCTGACGTTGTTGAAAAAGAAAAGCAAGTACAAATTGAAATCGCGATGAACGAAGGCAAGCCTGCTGAAATCGCTGAGAAGATGGTTGTTGGTCGCATGAAAAAATTCACTGGTGAGGTTTCTCTTACTGGTCAAGCTTTCATCATGGAACCTAAAAAATCTGTTGGCGAAATTCTTAAAGAGAAAAACGCAACAGTTACTGGCTTCGTACGTGTAGAAGTTGGTGAAGGTATCGAGAAGAAAACTGAAGATTTTGCTGCTGAAGTTGCTGCACAGATTGCTGCTGCTAAAGGTCAATAAAATCGATTTCCTTTGACGAAAAAGTGAGTTAGATGAAATTATTCTGTTATTTGCTTTTGCGTCATCGCTGAAAATTCTTTAAAATAACCGCGCTCTTTATGTGAAAATCATAAGCGCGGTTATTTTTTATCCTTTTTTTATAAAGTTGGCCCAAATACTATGACAATCAATCGTAAACCTATTTTTAGACGCGTTCTTCTCAAATTAAGCGGTGAAGCACTGATGGGAGACGAAGGCTTCGGCATCGACCCAAAAGTATTAGATCGTATGGCGCAAGAAATCAAAGAGCTTGTAGAACTCGACGTAGAAGTGGGTTTAGTTATCGGTGGCGGTAACTTTTTACGTGGCGGCTCACTTGCTGAAGCAGGCATGAATCGCGTAGTTGGCGATCATATGGGGATGCTAGCAACTGTCATGAATGGTCTTGCAATGCGTGATGCGTTGCACCGTGCATTTGTAAATTGTCGTTTAATGTCAGCTATCCCACTTAACGGTGTGTGTGATGCATACAATTGGGCTGAGGCAATTAGCTTATTAAAAACGGGCCGTGTAGTTATTTTTGCAGCCGGTACTGGTAATCCATTCTTTACAACGGATTCGGCCGCGTGTTTACGTGGTATTGAAATTGAAGCCGATACCGTGATTAAAGCCACCAAGGTTGACGGTGTTTACAGTGATGATCCGGTAAAAAATCCAGAGGCGACACTTTACCGTCACTTGAGCTACAATGAAATCATTGAAAAAGAATTAAAAGTAATGGATCTTGCGGCATTCACTCTTGCGCGTGATCACAAGATGCCGTTGAGCGTATTTAATATGAATAAATCAGGCGCTTTAAAGCGTGTAATTATGGGCGAAGAAGAAGGCACTCTTATCTCTTCACAAGCCTCAGATGAAGTTATTAACTAGATTAGGATTGAACCGTGATAAACGATATTCAAAAAGATGCTGCAGAACGTATGCAGAAAAGTGTAACGGCACTTAGCAGTCAACTATCTAAAATCCGTACTGGCCGTGCTCATCCGGCAATATTAGATGGCATTATGGTGCCATACTACGGCGCACCAACGCCATTGAACCAAGTTGCCAATGTAACAATTGAAGATTCACGTACACTTGCGTTAAGTGTATTTGATAAATCGCTTGCACAAGCGGTAGAGAAAGCAATCATGGCATCTGACTTAGGTTTAAACCCAATGTCAGCAGGTTCTGTGATCCGTGTACCACTTCCTCCGCTAACTGAGGAACGTCGTAAAAACTTAATTAAAATCGTTCGTGGTGAAGTTGAAAGCGGCCGTGTTGCAATCCGTAATATTCGTCGTGATGCTAACGGTGACGTTAAAAACTTATTGAAAGATAAAGATATTTCTGAAGATGAAGCGCGTCAATCTGATGATGCAATTCAAAAGCTTACGGACAAATTCATTAAAGAGATGGACACTCAATTAGCGGCGAAAGAAGCCGAGTTGATGGAAATCTAAGCTAGTAAATTTATTAGTTTTGAAACGCCGTCTGGGGTATACTAGGCGGCGTTTTTTTATGGAATACTCGATATTTATGGTTCTTAACGCTGATAAAATTTCCCAGCAATGTTTACCCAAGCATGTCGCTATAATCATGGATGGCAATGGTCGTTGGGCACAAGCCAAGAATAGGCCACGTGTGTACGGTCATAAAAAAGGCGTGGATGCGGTTCGTCAGTCTGTGCAGTTTTGTACTAAATTAGGAGTAGAGTCATTGACTCTATTCGCTTTTAGTAGTGAAAACTGGCATCGCCCCGAAGATGAAGTCAGTACCTTGATGGAGCTGTTTTTGTTTGTGCTGAGTAAGGAAGTTAAAAAGCTACACAAAAATAATGTTAAGTTAACCATTATTGGTGACTTATCTCGTTTTTCAGATACTTTGCGCAGCAAGGTTGATGCAGCACATGAATTAACGGCTAATAATACTGGTTTGCAACTGAATGTAGCGGCAAATTATGGTGGTCGATGGGATATAACAAATGCTGCAAAGCAATTAGGTAAGCTGATTGCTGCAGGGACGTTAAACCCTGATGATATTACAGAGCACGATTTAGCCGCCCATATGAGTATGCAAGATCAGGCTGAACCTGACTTGTTGATCCGTACTGGTGGCGATTTACGCATAAGCAACTTTTTATTGTGGCAAGCTGCTTATGCTGAACTTTACTTTACCGATACGCTTTGGCCTGACTTCAATGAAGCAGCTTTTGCTGATGCTATCGCTTGTTACGTTGCCAGAGAGCGACGGTTTGGTTGTACTGGCGAACAAATAAAACAATTACTCGCTGAAACCTAATTAAAAAGGGTAACACTTTGCTAAAACAACGAATTTTAACCTCTTTAGTGCTAGCGCCTTTGGCACTGGTGTTGGTTTTTTATACACCTCTTACATTGTTTAGTTACATTGCTGGCGCGATTGTTTTATTAGGCGCGTGGGAATGGTCGGCATTTATGGGGTTATGCGATAAAGTTAAACGTTTTTCGTTTGTGACGTTTATTGGCTTGTTACTGGTACTGCTTAATTGGCATTGGCCAATTGATGGACTGTGGGTCGACGGCCAGCTCGTAGGAGACGCAAATTATATATTCACACTGTCATTTTCGTGGTGGATTGTAGCCACCTACCTAGTGTGGCGCTACCCAGCAATGGCTAAAGCATGGAACGAAGGAGTGGTTATGCGCGCTATTGCCGGTATTCTCACCTTAGTACCGCTGTGGCTTGCGCTTAATACACTGCGCAGTGCTAACTATGAGCAATCAACGCACTTTGGTTCGATGCTTATTTTAGTGGTACTGGGGATCGTATGGAGTGCTGACATTGGTGCATACTTTACGGGTAAAAACTTTGGCAAGCATAAGTTAATGCCAAAAGTGAGCCCTAATAAAACCATTGAAGGTTTAGCTGGTGGCTTAGTTGCTGCGGTAATTTTTGTTTTAGCGTTTTGTCATTTTACCAATGTAGATATGTCTGTTTGGCCAATTTACGCGATTATGACTGTATTCATCGCGTTATTCTCAGCTATTGGCGACTTACTCGAAAGTATGTTTAAACGCGAAGCTGGTCTTAAAGATAGTGGCTCATGTTTGCCTGGCCATGGGGGTATTTTAGATCGCCTTGACAGCCTAACTGCTGCAGCCCCCATTTTTGTGTTGTGCTATGCATGGACACTTAGTTTATGAGTTGTAGACAACAACTCGTCATTCTCGGCGCAACAGGTTCCATTGGTTTAAGTACCTTAGATGTTGTTGCGCGTAATCAAGAACAGTTTGCTGTATTTGCACTTGCGGCAGGTAATAATAGTGAATTGATGGCGCAATTGTGTATTGCTCATCAACCACGCTTTGCAGTGATGGCAGATGACAGCGCTGCAGCTAAGTTAAGCCAACACTTATCGGGCAGTGGCTGCAAAACAGTGATCCGCAGTGGCATTGCCGCCATGAGTGAACTGGCCGCTCACCCAGACGTTGACGCGGTAATGTCGGCGATTGTTGGTGCAGCAGGGCTCATACCTACACTCAGTGCGGTAGAAGCAGGTAAAAAAGTATTACTGGCGAATAAAGAATCTTTAGTCATGTCAGGTCAGTTGTTTATTGATAAAGTAAAACAACATAAAGCCACTTTACTACCGATTGACAGTGAACATAATGCCATATTCCAGTGCCTGCCAAGTGCACTGCAAGGCTCTAAAACTAATGCACAGTTACATGAGCATGGGGTAAGTAAAATTTTACTTACCGGTTCTGGTGGGCCTTTTTTAACGTGTGATATTGCCTCTTTAAAAGACGTTACTGTGGCACAAGCCGTGGCGCATCCAAATTGGTCGATGGGACAAAAGATATCTGTTGATTCAGCCACTATGATGAATAAAGGCCTTGAGTTTATTGAGGCTAAATGGCTATTTAACTGCCAGGCAAACGATATTGAAGTGGTCATTCACCCGCAAAGTATTATTCATTCAATGGTGCAATACCAAGATGGCTCGGTGCTAGCGCAAATGGGGAATCCAGATATGCGTACACCGATTGCTCATGCTTTAGCATACCCACAGCGTATTGATGCTGGAGTAACACCACTGGATTTTTCACAGCTTGCTGATTTTACTTTTACGAAACCAGATTTTGCCCGCTATCCCAATTTACAATTAGCTATTGCTGCGTGTAATGCTGGACAAGGTGCTACAACGACAGTTAATGCTGCCAATGAAATTGCTGTGCAGGCATTTTTACAAGGGCAGATAGGCTTTACTGATATATACCGCATTAATGCACAAACATTAGACACAACGGTTGATGTAAACGTACACACGCTCGATGAAATTCTTGAATGTGACCGTTTAGCTCGACTTCAAGCGACGCAACTCATTGCAAAGGTAGTACGCTAATATGTTCGATTTTCTGTGGAATTTAGGTTCTTTTATTCTAGCGCTGGGAATTTTAGTAACAGTGCATGAATATGGCCATTTTTGGGTTGCCCGCAAAGCGGGTGTGAAGGTGTTAAGGTTTTCTATTGGCTTTGGTAAACCGCTAATAAAATGGCACGATAAACACGACACTGAATATGTCATTGCAGCAATTCCTTTAGGTGGCTACGTGAAAATGCTTGATGAACGTGTTGATGAGGTGTCAGCTGAACAACGTCACTTATCATTTAATGCCAAGTCAGTACAAGCGCGTATCGCGATTGTAGCGGCAGGCCCGCTGGCTAACTTTATATTTGCTATCTTTGCTTTAGCTGCGATGTACATGGTTGGGGTTCAATCGGTGAAGCCGGTGGTTGGCTCAGTAAATGAGGGTAGCCGCGCTGAGCAAGCCGGTATTATGCCAAGTCAGCAAATTATAAAAATTGGCGATGATGATATTGCTACCTGGCAAGATGCTACGTTTGCGTTAATGGCCAGCCTAGGTGATAAAAGCGTTGCAGTTACCGTGCGTGACGAGCAATTTCAAGAACAGGTTAAAATGCTTGATATTGATGGTTGGAAACTTGATCAACAAGATGTGCCACCATTAGCTTCATTAGGTATTGTACCGTTTCGTCCGCAGGCGACTTTAACCGTTGCCACAATTTCGCCAAACTCTGCTGCAGCAGACGCTAATTTACAAGCAGGCGATGAAATTATCGCAGTAAATGGTGAAACAATAACCAGTTGGACGCAGTTAGTTAATGTTATTCAGCAATCCGCTAACAAATCATTACAATTTAGTGTAAAAAGACAAGATAGTATAGAGCTGCTAAATGTTACGCCGAAAGGACAACGTAATAGTGATGGCTTGCTACAAGGCTTTTTAGGTGTAGCGCCGGTGGTTGAAACATGGCCAGATGGTTACATTGAAACTAGACATTATGGTCCACTCGATAGTATGGTGCTGGGCGTAAGTGAAACATGGCGCTTGATCAGCCTAAGTTTTGATATGATTGGTAACTTAATTACTGGTCAAGTATCAGTGAAGAATTTAAGTGGTCCAGTTGGTATTGCTGTTGGAGCGGGAACTAGCGTAAGCTATGGCTTAGTAGCGTTTTTAGGCTTCTTAGCATTGATAAGTGTAAACCTGGGCGTATTTAATTTATTGCCCTTACCAGTGCTTGATGGTGGGCACTTAATGTATTACATAATTGAACTTTTTCGTAAAAAGCCGGTCTCTGAAAAGACACAAGAATTTGGTTTTAAAGTGGGTGCCTTGCTACTCATTTTTCTTACATGTTTCGCTTTGTTCAATGATGTATCGCGATTGTAAGCAATTGCGACAGTCTCGAATTAAAACACGATTGTAAAACACCGCTAAAGTATAATTTTAAGGTGTTGAGCGGTAATACCGTTGTAAAGGATAAAGATAATAAAATGGCTATAAAAAAACATTTGGCAGTAACAAGTTTATTAGGTGCTAGCTTTGCAGCCCTAGGCCAAAACTCCTTTATTGTTGACGATTTAAAAGTTGAAGGCTTACAGCGCGTTGCGTTGGGAGCGGCATTGACACATATTCCTATTAATGTGGGTGATAATGTTGATGACTACACAATTTCAAAAACGATTAAGTCTTTGTATAACTCAGGTCACTTCGACAACATCAAGGCACTACGTGATGGCAATAATGTTATTTTTAAAGTAACAGAGCGCCCAACAATTAGTGTTATTGAGTTTGAAGGTAATAAAGACATTAAAGACGAGCAGCTTACTCAGTCGCTTGATCAGCAAGATATTCGCCAAGGTGAACCACTGGATAAAACTGTGGTGGATAACATCGAGAAAGGCTTAATAGAGTTTTTCCACAGTATTGGTAAATACAACGCTAAAATTGATGTCAGTATCACTAAGTTACCGCGTAACCGCGTTAAGCTAAAACTTGAGTTTGATGAAGGCGATGCCGCATCTATTCGTCAGATCAACTTAGTTGGTAATGAATTATTTAGTGATGAAGACTTGTTAGCACTTGCTGAGTCACAACAAGATTTACCTTGGTGGCAGTTTATGGGCAGCGATCGCTACCAGAAACAAACCATTGAAGGCGATCTCGAGAAAATTCGTAGTTATTATTTAGACCGTGGTTACTTACGTTTTAATATTGACTCAACACAAGTATCAGTTAGTCCTGAGCGTGAATCTGTGTATGTAACAGCTAACATCACCGAAGGCGTTAAATACAAAGTGAAAGGCTTTGACTTCATTGGTGATTTACTTGGCCGTGAAGAACTGATCAAAAGCGTTATTCCACTTCGTGCCGGTGAACTTTATAATGGCTCAGTGGTTACCTCATCTGAAGAATTTATCAAAAGTTATTTAGCTCGTTTCGGTTATGCGAATGCGGAAGTTCGCACCATTCCTGAAATTGACGATGAAAACAAAGAAGTTCAGTTAACACTCTCAGTTAATCCTGGTCAGCGTGTTTATGTTCGTCGTATTATCGTTGGTGGTAACCAAAATACCGCAGATGAAGTATTACGTCGTGAAATGACCCAGCTGGAAGGCGCCTGGTTATCGAATCAGAATCTTGAGCGTTCAAAGCTACAAATTCAACGTCTTCCTTACATGGAAAGTGTTGATTTTAATGTTGTGCCAGTCCCTGGTATAGATGACCAAGTTGATGTCGATTTTACTGTTAAAGAGCAATCAGCAGGTAGCTTTAATGCAGGTCTTGCTTATGGTTCTTACTTAGGTCTGCAATTTAATATCGGTGTTACTGAGTCTAACTTCTTAGGCACGGGTAACCAGATTGGCTTTAACATCAATACCTCGCGTGGTTCAGAACGTGTTAGTTTATCGTATACCGACCCTTACTTCACCCCAGATGGTGTGTCGCAAGGCAGTAGTATTTTCTACAGTAATTACGATGCAAGTAAGTTTAGCCTCATCGATTACAAATCGAAAAGCTACGGGATTGGTACTAATATAGGATTCCCGATTGATGCGGTAAACCGTATCAACTTTGGTGTACGTTGGATCCAAGAAGAATTATCTGAAATTGCTGAATATGAGCAAACTCGTGTTATGCGTGAGACCTTCTTAGACCCGAATAATCCAGATAAAGGATTTGATTTTACTAAGTACGAACTCAGCGTTGGCTGGTCTCGTGTGACAGTAAACCGTGGCTTATTCCCAACTGCAGGTTCGCGTCAAACATTAAACTTAACAGGTACTACGCCAAACTCTGATTTAACTTACTTTAAGTTAAACTATGACTCGCGTTTTTATTGGCCGCTTTCGAATAACCATCGTTGGGTATTCTCAACCCGTGCTGCGCTTGGTTATGGTAACGGTTATGGCACAACCAATGGTTACGACCAAACATTGCCATTCCAAGAGTACTTTCGTATAACAGAAATGGAATTACGCGGTTTTGACCGTAATACTATATTGCCGCGCGCAATATCACGTACGCCACAGTTAATTCCGGGCACTTCGTTGCCAGATGGTGGCCTAACAGGCAATATAGGCGGTTCGCCAGAGTTTGATGTGTTAACACCACAAGGGCGTATTGGTGGTAATGCTAAAGCGGTTGCTGGCATGGAGTTAATTGTGCCAACTCCATTCTTGGATGAAGATAATACCAGTTCTGTACGTACCAGCTTCTTTATTGATGCTGCAAACGTATGGGATACTGAATTTAACGTTGATCGTTATAAAAATTTAGGGCCGGATGAACGCGCTAAGCTTGAGGATTATTCAGATCCGCTGCGCTTTAGGGTATCAACCGGTTTATCACTACAATGGATCTCACCTATGGGTCCTATGTTGATTAGTTTTGCGTATCCATTGCAACAAGAAGAAGATGACGATACGAAGACCATCAGCTTTAACATTAGTAATACATTCTAAAGGAGTTTTTTGTGAAAAAATCATTTAAATCATCGGCAATTGCCATTTTAGCTACACTTATGATGGGTACTTCTGCAAGTGCTTTTGCACATAAAGTAGGTATCGTAGATATGCAAGAAATCTACAAACAAATCCCACAAATGGCAAAAGTTGAGCAAACATTACAAGCTGAATTTGCTGAGCGTCGTCAAGAGCTTGAGAAGTTACAGGGCGATATCCGCTTTGAAGCAGAAAAATTCAAGCGTGAAAGCACTACGATGAGCCAAGCGCAAAAAGATGCCTTACGTGAAAAAGTGGAAGGTATGCAAAAAAATCTTGCTGAAAAAGGTCGTCCTTTAGAGCAAGAAATTAAAGTTCGTCAAAATCAAGAATTAGCTAAAGTTCAAGGTCTTATCATCAAAGCAATCGAAGATATTGCCAAAGATGGTAAATATGATGAAGTTAAAGTTAAAGATACTACTATCTACTTTAACCCTAAAACGGTAGTTGATTTATCAAGTAAAGTTGTTGATCAAGTAAGTAAGCAATAGAACTGATATATGCATAATTATACGCTTTCGCAGATTGCGGAACTTCTAGGCGCCACGCTTGACGGTGATGGCGCTTGGGAAATCTCAAAAATTGCTACACTTGCAAATGCCCAGTCTGGGCATATTGCATTTTTAGCGAATAAGAAATATCGCTCACAACTTAGTGATACTCAAGCGGGGGCAGTGATCCTATCTGCCGCAGACGCAGAGTATTATCAAGGTAATAAGCTCATTGTTGCTAACCCCTATGTTTGCTATGCGAAATTAGCCCAGTTACTCGATACAACTCCACGCTCAGCGTCACCAGGTATTCACCCAAGTGCGGTGGTCCATTCTGATGCTACAGTTGCAAGCACAGCTGCTATTGCAGCTAATGCGGTGATTGAAGCCGGAGCGGTAATTGGTGATAACGTGCAAATAGGTGCTAATTGCTTTATTGGTGAAAACACAAAAATTGGCAATGGCACAAAACTGTGGGCAAATGTCAGTGTTTATCATGATGTAGAGATTGGCAATGATTGTTTATTTCAATCAAGTAGCGTAATCGGCAGTGATGGCTTTGGCTATGCAAACGATAAAGGACAATGGATAAAAATCCCTCAGCTTGGTCGCGTTATTATTAGTGACAAGGTTGAAATTGGTGCAGGTACTACGGTTGATCGCGGCGCAATAGACGACACGATTATTCACAGCAATGTGATTATCGATAACCAATGTCAAATTGCTCATAATGTTGAAATTGGTTCAGGCACAGCAATTGCTGGCTGTACCGTGATAGCTGGTAGTACAACTATTGGTAAAAATTGCCAGATTGCGGGGCTTGTAGGCATAAATGGTCACATAGATATCTGTGATGGTGTTATACTTACGGGTATGAGCATGGTGACTAAAGCGATTACGGAACCTGGTGTTTATTCCTCAGGGCTTCCACACTCTTCAAATAAAGAGTGGCGCAGAAACATTGCCCATTTACGTAATCTGCCAGAGATGAAAGTTCGCCTTAAAGCGCTAGAGACTCTGACTAAGTCATTAAACGTTGATCATTAATAAGGATGCTATTTTGGCAAACGAATTAAATAGCCTTGATATACAAGAAATTTTAAGCTTACTTCCGCATCGTTACCCGATGCTACTAGTTGACCGTGTGCTTGATTACACCCCTGGTGAATCATTACATGCAATTAAGAACGTAACTTTTAATGAACCGATTTTTACCGGCCATTTCCCTAACCAGCCAATTTTTCCTGGTGTATTAATTTTAGAAGCCATGGCACAGGCAACCGGTTTATTGGGTTTTAAAACTGTCGAAAATCGCAGTGAAAATGAACTATACTTATTTGCAGCGATAGATAATGCGCGCTTTAAACAACCAGTAACGCCTGGTGACACCATGCATTTACACGTTCAATTTTTAAAAGAGCGTCGTAATATTTGGAAGTTTGCAGCAGAAGCAAAAGTTGATGGCAAAATAGTATGTAGTGCCGAAATCATGTGTGCGAGAAGAGAGCTTTAATTGTGATCCATCCTACAGCGATAATCGAATCAGGTGCAAAGTTAGGTAATAATGTATCAGTTGGCCCTTACAGCTACATTGGCAACGATGTGGTTATTGGTGACAACTGCATTATCGAATCCCATGTTGTGGTCAAAGGTCCGTCAACAATAGGTTCAGGCAATCATATATTTCAATTTGCGTCTGTAGGTGAAGCCTGCCAAGACAAAAAATATAATAATGAGCCAACCACACTTATCATTGGCGATAACAATGTTATTCGTGAATGCGCGACTATCCACCGAGGTACAATTCAAGACCAAGGTGTGACTAAGATTGGCAGCAATAATTTATTTATGGCTTACACTCACGTAGCTCATGATGCAGTGATTGGCGATAACGTTATTTTTGCTAATAATGCATCTGTTGCAGGCCATGTACATATTGGTGACTGGGTTATCTTAGCGGGTAATTCAGGTATTCATCAATTCTGTAAAGTGGGGGCACATGCCTTTGTAGGTATGTACTCTGGCGTCAACAAAGATGTGCCGCCGTTTGTAACAACCATAGGTACGCCAGCAGGTCCTGTTGCAATTAATACTGAAGGCATGAAACGCCGTGGTTTTGAAAGCGATGAAGTAATGGCAACACGTCGTGCTTATAAAACATTATACCGCAAGAGCTTAGGTGTTGAAGAGGCACTTGCAGCGCTTGCTGATGATGCCGCTAAGTACCCAGCAGTACAGTTAATGGTTGATTTTGTGAAAAATTCTGAACGCGGTATTATTCGTTAATTCGTTTATGCTGTGTATAAAAGCCACCAGTTATTAAGTTAACTTGGTGGCTTTTTTGTATTCACTGTTTTGTATTTACTTTAATTCAGTTGCAGCTCAGTTGATACCTGCTATCTTTATGCATTCTAAGGGAGCGTTGAATTTTGATTAAAGCACTTTTAATTAGCTTATCACTGGCTATTTTAGCTGGCTGTAGTAGCTCGCCTACAAACTATTCTGCAACAAGCACAGGTATTCGTGAGCAGGGAAATGCTAGCTTTTATGCCGATAAATACCATGGTCGGCTGACCGATAGTGGTGAAAATTTGACCAGCAAGCCATGACTGCGGCGCACAAACAGCTCCCTTTTAACAGCAAAGTTAAAGTCACAAACACAGCAAATAACCGTTCAGTGGTCGTTAGAGTGAATGATCGCGGTCCTTTTATTCGCGGCCGTATCATCGATTTAACAAAGCATGCGTTTGAGCAACTCGCAGAGCCAAGCTCGGGCGTTATTAACGTAACCGTTGAAGTAATTGATTAAAAGCGTGTGATCAAGTTCACGTACTCAGGTTGCTCTGCTAATAGTTGCTGATGCGTTGCAATCGCTTTTATTTGCCCTTGCTCTAACCAAATTACGTTATCCATATTGGCAAGTAAGGCAGGGTCGTGAGTTATGCTGATCACAGTACAGTGCTGCATGCTGGTTAATATCGCATCCATAACTTGATGCTTCGATTGATTGTCGAGGCCTTCGGTTGGCTCATCAAGCACTAAAATAGCTGGTGCTCTGAGTAAGGCTTGCGCTAACGCTAAACGCCGCGATTGCCCGCGCGACAAACTTCTGCCACCTGTGCCTAAGCGGGTGTCTAATCCTAGTTTTAACTCGCTAAGCCAATCATCTAACTGTGCTTGTTGACAGGCTGTGCGCATTTGTTGTTTAGTTGCTGAGGGCGCCGCATAGCGTAAGTTTTCAGCAATGGTGCCATCAAAAATATGATGTTGTTGTGCGACTATGTTAATCAGTTCGCAGCGATTTTGTTGACTGATCGTGTTAATTGCTATGGTTTTGTCTGCTGAAGTTAGATTTATCTCACCATTTTGCTGTGGCCATAAACCACTGAGTAAATTAACCAGCGTACTTTTCCCACTGCCGCTTTGCCCCACAATCGCGACTTTTTGCAGTGGCTCAATCGCAAAACTTAAGTTGTTAAGCGCAAAAGTATCACTGTGGTAACAATAACTAAGATCTTTAAATTCAAGCCCTAAAGGTTGCACTGATAACGACTCCTGAACGCTTGTAGTTTCAGGGCGCAGTTTATCTTCTAAATCAAAAATACGCTTTGCAGCGCTTAGCGCTACGGGCAATTGAATAAACGCATTTGGCAGCGTTAGCACCGTTTCAAAACTAGCAAGCACAAATAAACTAAGCATTGCCAGTTCAACATTGGCCATAGCTCCGCTGTAAACTAGCGGTGCAATTATCACAATGGCACCGAGCATACTCAGTTGTACTATTAATAGTGATATGCCATTACTATGTGCTTCGGCGCTATGGCGAACAAATAGTTGCCGATTATAGCGTTCACTGGCTGCCCGACATTGCTCAATTTGTTGCTCGGTGGCTTGATAGATAGCCAACTCTCGTAAGCCACTTAGGGTATCTGATAATTCAGCACGTAAAGTCGCCGAATAGTGAGTTTCGAGGTCGGCAGTTTGCTGAAGTTGTTTACTCAGTATGATCGGCAGGGCAACGCCTACTATTAAGAGTGCAGTAAAGCATAGTAACGCTACATTACTGTTGTAGGCTGCCATAATTGCAACCACAATTGGCACGCTGATTAGCGCAACAATCATCGGTAATAATACGTTTAAGTAAAATTTATCGAGCGCTTCAACGTCATTTTGCATGCGGTTAAATAGATCGGCGCTGCGGCTCATGGCTAAATCAACATTGCTTAGCTGGCTTAGCGTGTTAAAAACACTGACACGAATTTCACTTAATAATAAAAAGGTGGCGTTGTGGGTTACCAATCGCTCGCCGTAACGAGAGGCGGTTCTTACGATTGCCAAAAATCTAATTGTGCCGGCTGGTGTGAAGTAATTCATTTGCGTGCCAGCCAAGCCAGCTGCAGCCATGGCGGCTAAAAACCAACCAGAAATAGCCAATAAGCCAACGTTTGCCAGTACTGTTAAGGTTGCTAAAAATGCCCCTAACAGCATGGCACCTAGGTGCGGTCTACACAGTTTTAATAAACGTAAAAAATTAGTCATGCTGTTTACTCCTTGCATGCACTAAATCAAACAGCGCGCCTTGGTTATCGATGAGGGTTTTAAAGCTACCTTGCTCAATAACAGCACCATCTTTCATTACAATAACTTGTTTAGCTTGTGCAATGGTATTTAAGCGATGGGCTATCACCACAACGAGATGTTGCTGTGCATAATGATTGATAGCCGCTTGCACCTGTTGCTCAGTTTGGCTATCGAGGTGTGCGGTTGGCTCATCAAGGATCAAAATTGGCGCTTGTTTTAAAAATGCCCGAGCTAAAGCGATCCGCTGCTTTTGCCCGCCTGAGAGTCCTTCGCCTTGTTCACCAATTTGAGTGTCAAAGCCCTCTGGTAATTGATTGATAAACTCAAGTGCACCAGCTTGCTCTGCTGCAGTTTCTAGCTGCGTGAGTGTGGCATCCGGTTTGGCCAATAGTAAGTTAGCTTTGATACTGTTAAACAATAAAGTAGGTTGTTGTGGGATCCAGGCAATATGTTGCTGCCATTGCTTAATGTGTGATGCGGCTAATTGTTGTTGATTTACCGTAACAGCACCGATCACCTGAGGATGAAACCCTAATAAACAATCGAGTAAGGTGCTTTTACCAGCACCACTTTGACCAACGATGGCATACAGGCCTGTGCCTGCAAATGTTAGGTTTATATTGTTAACGCCTTCATTACTTTGTGGGTAATGAAAATTTAAATTATCAATATTTAGTTGTTCGATACTTGGTAAGTTTAAGCTATTTTGAGTATTTGGTTGTATGTTCTCAAGAGCCTTAGCAGGGAGTGGCTTATTCAATATTTTTAGCATATCAGCGGCGGCACTAATCCCTTCTAATCGGGCATGGTAATGGCTGCCGAGTTGGCGCAGCGGTAAATAAAACTCCGGGGCAAGTAACAGTACAACAAAGCCGGTCGAAAAATCTAAGGTACCAAAAAACAACCGAAAACCGATTATCACCGCTACTAACGCAACACTAATGGTCGCTAAAAACTCGAGTGCGAAAGATGATAAAAATGCGATTTTTAATACGTTTAAAGTCGCATGGCGAAAGTCATCGGAAATTTTGGCAATTTGTTTTAGTTCGCGCGTAGTCGCATTAAATAACTTTAGTTGGGTTAAGCCTTGTAAGCGGTCAAAAAAGTAATTACCCAACACAGCTAGTTGTTGCCAACGTTGTTGATTCAGTTGTTCTGCTTTGTGGCCAACCAAAATCATAAAAAACGGAATTAGGGGGGCGGTGAATAAAAAAATCAACCCAGCTTTCCAATCGGTAGGAAAAATCACCATCAGGATAGCCAAAGGAATAAGCGCACTGTAAGCCACGCTCGGTAAATAATTAGCATAATAATCGTGCAGTGCTTCAACACCATTGTGTAGGGTGTTTAAAGTCGCGCCATGACCTTGTTGTTCAATATAACTTGGCCCAAGTAAGGTGAGTTTCTCGAGTAAAGCATGGCGCATTGCAGTTTTAATTTTAAGTGCGGCTTGGGCACTTATGCGCTGCGAAAATCCAAGCAATATTCCGCGCCCTAAAATCAATGCTGCTAATGGCCAAAGTAAAGGGGTAATAGTGGCTAAATTGGCGTGTTCAAACATCACTAAATGAATTGATCGTGCCACTAAATAAGCACTGGCAATCATCAATAATGCGTTAAATGTTCCTAGCGCAATACTGATTTTTAAAAGACTGCCAGCGTGATTGGAATGCGTTTTTAAAAACGCGCGTAGCGTAGTTTGCTGCGCGCGATTTGGTCGGGGGTTAGTCGTCATTTTGGCGATTAAGCCTATCGTGTAATTCTTGTTCGTCGTCAGCGATACTGTCTTTGTTCTGGCCAAATTCGTACCACATAACGTTGATCACACCTAACGTACAGGCTAATAAAACACCGAGTATCCAAGCAAAATACCACATAGATCAAATCTCCTTAGTAACTGCCATGGCTGTTATTTTCAATTTCTTCTACGGTTACTTTGCGCCACATTTTCACATAACACCATGTGGTGTAAAGTAAAATAAGTGGCACAAAAATACTTACTGCAATAAACATTACATTCAATGTTCTATGGCTAGAAACCGCATCCCATATTGTTAAACTAATATCAGGGTGATTACTTGATGGCATAATAAATGGGAATAAGGACATTCCAGCCGTCATGATCACACCGCCAAGCATTAAGCTTGTTGCTATTAATGCCAGGCCCGGTCTATTAATTTTTGAACATATCCACGCTAATGCAGCCATTAAAAAAGCGACCGCAGGGAACAGCATAGTTAAAGGCATTTGTTGATAATTGTTTAACCAAGCACCTGCAGAGGTGGTTACTGTTTTATCTAGTGGGTTTGCAAAGCCTTGCGTATCACCCATCGAGATTATTTGGTAACCATCAAGATTAGCAATCCAAATACCTGCAACAGCAAATAACACGATGAATGCTAACAGTGCATAACGACCATATTGCGCTGAGCGACGAGCAACATCACTGTCTGTACGCAGCTGTAACCACATACCGCCATGGGCAAGTAACATAGTTACGCTGATCAAGCCGGCTAATAAGGCAAATGGATTTAATAATGCAAAGAAAGATCCTTGGTAGCTGGTTCTAAGGTATTCATCAATACTAAATGGCACACCTAAAAACAGATTGCCAAAGGCCACGCCAAATACCAGAGCAGGAATGGCACTGCCAGCAAATAAGCCCCAATCCCAATTGTTACGCCAGCGTGGAGAGTCAATTTTGCTGCGATAGTCAAAACCCAAAGGTCTAAAAAATAAGGCAAACAATACCAACATCATAGCAAAGTAAAAGCCCGAAAATGCAGCCGCATAAACCATCGGCCACGCTGCAAATAAGGCACCACCTGCGGTGATAAACCATACTTGGTTACCATCCCAGTGTGGACCTACCGTATTGATCACCACACGGCGTTCACTGTCGGTTTTACCAACTAACTTGATAAGCATAGCCACGCCCATGTCCATACCATCGGTGATTGCAAAACCAATTAACAATACGCCGATGATAACCCACCAAAGTAACTTTAACGTTTCATAATCGAAAATCATGATTTTGCTCCTTGCTCGTCAGTTATTTGGTCGCCATTAGTATGGTCATCTAAATGTTCAAAGTGATATTTACCAGTGTGCAATGAACTTGGTCCTATTTTTACAAATCGCAGCATCAGCCAGCCTTCGACAATAGCAAGGCCGGTGTAGAATACGATAAAGCCGGTTAAGCTTATTAAAATATCATTGACAGTCAGTGACGAGGTCGCTAAAAAGGTCGGCAGTATTTCTGAAATTGCCCACGGCTGACGGCCATACTCGGCAACTATCCAGCCAAATTCAATTGCTATCCAAGGTAGAGGGATACTCCACACCGCAGCCCACAATAACCAACGTTTTTGTTCAATCACACGATGTGCATTGTAATAAAAAGACAATACAAATACGCCCAGCATAATCACACCACAGCCAACCATGATCCTAAATGACCAAAACATCGGGCCTACTTGAGGGAACGAATCTTTAACGGCTTGCTGAATTTGTGCTTCAGTTGCATCCACTACATTTGGTGTATAACGCTTTAACAATAAGCCGTAACCTAAATCAGCTTTGAGGGTGTCAAACTTAGCAATATTCTCAGCTGAGTCATCACCACTGCGCAGTTTTTCAAGGTATTTATAAGCGATCATACCGTTACGAATACGCACTTCGTGTTGTTTTTCTAAATCATTAATGCCGGTAACTTGCTCATCTAACGAGCGGGTCGCTATTAAGCCTAGCGCATACGGGATTTTAACAGCAGCATGGGTCACTTGTTTATCTGAATCAGGGATCCCCACTAACGTAAACGCAGCGGGTGCTTCCTCGGTGTGCCATTCAGCTTCAATAGTTGCCAGTTTTACTTTTTGTACTTCACCGACTTCATAGCCTGATTCATCGCCAAGTAAAATAACACACAATACTGAGGCTAAACCAAAGCCGCTAGCGACTGAAAAAGAGCGTTTTGCAAAAGCGAGATCACGGCCCTTAAGGATATACCAACTACTGATCCCCAATACGAACATGGATGCGGCAACATAGCCCGCAGACACAGTATGAATAAACTTAACTTGTGCGACAGGGTTAAACACAAGCTCGGCAAAACTCGTCATTTCCATGCGCATAGTTTGATAGTTAAATTCAGCACCGACAGGGTTTTGCATCCAACCATTAGCGACTAATATCCACAGCGCAGACATATTAGTACCAATAGCCATTAAAAAGGTTGCACCTAAATGCTGGCGTTTACTGAGCCGCTCCCAGCCTAAAAAGAACATACCCACAAAGGTCGATTCTAAAAAGAATGCCATTAACCCTTCTATCGCAAGGGGAGCGCCAAATACATCGCCCACATAATGAGAGTAATAAGACCAGTTAGTACCAAATTCAAACTCCATGGTAAGGCCTGTGGCTACACCAATGGCGAAGTTAATGCCAAATAGTTTACCCCAAAACTTGGTCATATCACGGTAGATTTCTCGGCCGGTCATTACATAAACCGACTCCATGATCACTAAAATCCAGGTCATACCTAGAGTCAGTGGTACAAATAAAAAGTGAAACAGGGCGGTGACAGCAAACTGTAATCGCGATAGATCCACAAAGGTTTCATCTATCATTTTTTATAGCTCCTTGTATGTGCGGGCGAGTCACAAAACAAATAAAGTAAGCAAAAGTTAGTTAATAAAGTTTCAGTAATTATTGAAACTTTATGTATTATTCTCTTTTGGTTAATTATTGTCAATCACAACATGGATAAATATTACCCCATTATGATTAATGCGACGCTTTTTAATCAGCTTTAGTTAGTGGAACACAGAGCTTAACTATTTACCAATATATGTTTGAAAAACAGGCAAATAGTTCTGGTTGTATCAGTAAAGGTACGTTGGTGAAGGTTTCTCTAATTTATTCAGGGTGTGTCATTTAATCGCGCAGTAAAACAAGCTAGACTACTGCCTATGACCGTCTTGTTGACTTGTGAATAAAAAACAGCCATGAATAAAGATAAACAGCCACTACGTATAGCGATTGTAGTTGGAGAGCTCTCTGGTGATATTTTAGGTGAAGGCCTAATTAAAGCATTGAAACAGCGCTACCCTGATGCCATTTTTGAAGGTATTGCAGGGCCGAAAATGCAGGCGCAAGGCTGTAGTAGCTTATTTGATATGGAAGAGTTAGCTGTAATGGGCTTAGTGGAAGTGCTAGGCCGATTACCGCGGTTATTAAAAATTCGCAAGCAACTAGTCCAACACTTTATTGATAACCCGCCAGACGTTTATATCGGTATTGATGCACCTGACTTTAATTTACGGGTTGAAAAGCCGTTAAAAGATGCTGGTATTAAAACGATTCAATATGTAAGTCCATCAGTGTGGGCATGGCGAGAAAAACGTATTCACAAAATCAGCGCTGCAACCAATATGGTGCTGGCTTTATTACCGTTTGAAAAAGCATTTTACGATAAACATAATGTGCCATGTACTTTTGTTGGCCATACACTGGCTGATGATATTGCCCTTGAGCATGACGACAGCGCAGCGCGTCAACAATTAGGTTTAAGCCTTGATGATAAAGTACTGGCATTATTGCCAGGTAGTCGAGGCTCAGAAGTAGGGTTGCTTAGTGAAACTTACCTTAAAACAGCGGCCGGGCTACAAGCTAAAAATCCTGATTTAAAAATAGTGGTGCCATTAGTAAATGAGCAACGCAAAGCACAATTTAGTGCTATTTTGGCAGCTACAGCGCCACAACTAAATATTCAGTTGTTGGATGGGCAATCGAACCTTGCTATGCAAGCGGCAGATGTGATTTTAATTGCATCAGGTACCGCGACCCTGGAAGGGATGCTTTATAAAAAACCTATGGTGGTTGGCTATAAAATAAAAGCCCTAAGTTATTGGATTTTTAAAAGTTTATTCACTTTTAATATTAAATACTTTTCGTTACCAAACTTATTAGCTGACGAAGAGCTAGTGCCTGAATTTATGCAGCATGATTGCAGCGTTGAAAACCTAACGAACGCCCTTGAACCAATGCTAAATAGTGATAATCGCGAGTTGAAAGCGCGTTTTTTAGCCATTCACCAGCAAATACGCTTAAATGCTAGTGAGCAAGCAGCCACTGCTGTTGCGGAGATTATAGATGCAAATTGAACGACCTAACCTCAGCTTTATCGCTGGCGTTGACGAAGTCGGCCGTGGGCCATTAGTTGGCGATGTAGTGACCGCTGCGGTGATCCTCGATCCAGCTAAACCGATAGCTGGTCTTGCGGATTCAAAAAAGTTAACCGATAAAAAACGCCAAGCACTGGCAATTGAGATCAAAGAAAAAGCGCTGTGTTGGTCCATTGGCCGATGTAGCCCCACAGAAATCGACGAGTTAAATATTCTCCATGCCACTATGCTGGCAATGACTCGTGCGGTTGAAGGCTTAAGTACCACCCCTGAGTTTGTATTTGTCGATGGCAATCGCCTACCTGCGCTCAGTATGCCGGCACAAGCCGTAATAAAAGGCGACAGTCTAGTGGCAGAGATCTCAGCAGCATCCATTATTGCTAAAGTTGCCCGTGATGATGAAATGATTGAGCTTGATAAACGCTATCCAGAATATGGTTTTGCAGGTCATAAAGGCTACCCAACCAAGGCACATTTTGCTGCTCTTGAGCAGTACGGCGCCATTAGTGAACATCGTAAAAGCTTTAAACCAGTACAACGTGTACTGGCGATGCAGGAGAAGTAATGGCAGCTCCAGATTTTGTGCATTTACGGGTACATTCAGACTTTTCAATGGTCGATGGTTTAGCGAAAACTAAACCGATTGTCGCCAAAGCGCAGGAATTACAATTACCGGCATTGGCTATTACCGACCAAATGAACTTATGTGGTTTAGTGCGCTTTTACGACACCGCTCATAATGCGGGTATTAAACCAATTGTTGGTGCTGATTTTTGGTTACACAGCCCAGAGTTTCCAGAAGGGCCTTGTCGGTTAGTTATTTTAGCTAAAGATAATGTCGGTTATAAAAATCTTACCCTTTTAATCTCTAAAGCGTATCAACGTGGGCATTTATTTCATCGCCCTGTTATTGAACGAGATTGGTTAGTTGAGCACAAAGAAGGGCTTATTTTACTCTCTGGTGCCAAAGATGGCGATTTAGGTAAAGCGCTATTAAAAGGCAACCCAGCCACAGTTGAGTCGGTGGTTAGTTTTTATAAACAGCATTTTAGTGATAACTACTATATTGAGTTGATACGTACTAAGCGTACACAAGAAGAAGACTATTTACACTTAGCGGTTGAGCTTGCAACCGTTGAGCAATTGCCAGTGGTGGCTACCAACGAAGTGGTATTTTTGAAGCCTGAAAACTTCGAGGCCCACGAAATACGCGTAGCAATATTTGACGGCTATACGCTTGATGATAAACGCCGACCAAAGCGCTTCTCTGAAGAGCAGTACTTAAAAACCCCAGCACAAATGGCTGAGCTGTTTAGTGATATCCCAGAAGCGCTGAAAAACAGTGTGGAAATCGCCAAACGCTGTAATGTGACGGTGCAGCTTGGTACGTATTTCTTACCAGATTACCCAACCGGCTCATTAAAAATTGAAGACTTCTTGGTGAAAGTATCCCGAGACGGTCTTGAAGAGCGCCTACAGTTTTTATTCCCTGATGAAGCGGACCGAGCAGAAAAACGTGCTGAATACGACGAGCGTTTGCAAATCGAGCTCGATGTAATTAACCAAATGGGTTTCCCTGGTTACTTCTTGATCGTAATGGAGTTCATCCAGTGGAGTAAAGATAACAATATTCCAGTTGGTCCAGGACGTGGTTCAGGTGCGGGTTCGTTAGTGGCGTACGCGCTGAAAATTACCGATCTTGATCCGCTTGAATTTGATTTACTGTTCGAGCGCTTCTTGAACCCTGAACGTGTATCAATGCCGGATTTCGACGTCGATTTCTGTATGGATAGACGCGATGAAGTAATCGATCACGTATCGGCTCTATATGGACGAGACGCGGTATCACAGATCATTACTTTTGGTACTATGGCAGCAAAAGCGGTAATACGCGATGTTGGCCGAGTACTTGGCCACCCGTACGGATTTGTTGACCGTATATCAAAACTGATCCCAGGCGATCCCGGCATGACGTTGGCAAAAGCGTTTGATGTTGAGCCACGCCTGCAAGAAGCTTACGATGGCGATACAGAAGTAAAAGACTTAATCGATATGTGTCGCATCCTTGAAGGCTGTACACGTAACGCTGGTAAACATGCCGGCGGTGTGGTTATTTCACCGACTACAATTACTGATTTTGCCGCCCTGTATTGTGACGATGAAGGTAAGTTTCCGGTTACTCAGTTTGATAAAAATGACGTAGAGACCGCCGGATTAGTAAAGTTTGACTTCTTAGGTCTACGAACCCTGACCATTTTGCAATGGGCAGTTGATATGACTAATGAGCGCTTAACCCGAGAGGGCAAAGAGTCAATAGATATCAACACCATTCCACTGAATGATAAAAAGAGTATAGAGCTGCTATTAAGAGCAGAAACTACCGCGGTATTCCAACTTGAATCCCGGGGTATGAAAGACTTAGTAAGGCGCTTAAAGCCCGATTGCTTTGAAGATATGATCGCCTTGGTAGCCTTGTTTCGTCCCGGGCCATTGCAGTCAGGCATGGTAGATAACTTCATCGACCGAAAACTTGGTCGCGAAGAAATTTCTTATCCAGATGCACAATATCAACACGAAAGCTTAAAGCCTATTTTGGAGCCGACTTACGGCATTATCTTGTATCAAGAACAAGTAATGCAAATTGCTCAGGTACTGGCAGGTTACACCTTAGGTGGCGCCGATATGTTACGTCGTGCAATGGGTAAGAAAAAGCCAGAAGAGATGGCAAAACAGCGTTCAACATTTGAAGATGGTGCGCGAAATAACGGCATTGACGGCGAACTGGCGATTAAGATCTTCGACTTGGTAGAGAAGTTCGCAGGCTACGGTTTCAATAAATCGCACTCCGCAGCCTATGCGTTAGTATCTTACCAAACGCTGTGGATGAAAACCCATTATCCTGCTGAATTTATGGCGGCGGTGATGTCGGCTGATATGGATAATACTGAAAAAATCGTCACCTTGGTTGATGAATGTGAGAACATGAAACTCACTTTATTACCGCCTGATGTAAATGCCGGTGCCTATAAGTTTACAGTAAACCTCAAGGGTGAAATTGTTTATGGTATTGGTGCTATCAAAGGCGTGGGTGAAGCGCCTGTAGATGCAATTTTAGAAGCGCGAAGTAACGGTGGGCCATTTAAAGACCTATTCGATTTTTGTGCGCGGGTAGATTTAAAACGTATCAATAAACGCGTAACCGAAAAACTTATTTACGCCGGTGCGCTTGATCAACTCGGTCCCGAGAAAACGCAACCAGCGCGTGCTACGTTATTGGCAAGCTTAAAAGATGCGATGAAAGCGGCTGATCAGCATCATAAAGCAGAGTCGTTAGGGCAAACTGATTTATTTGGTTTATTAGCGACAGAGCCGGATGAAGTCGAGCAAGCATTTATAAAAGCCACGCCACTGACTGATAACCAATGGCTTGATGGGGAAAAAGAAACCTTAGGCTTATATTTAACCGGGCACCCAATAAATCAGTATCGTAAAGAGCTGAAATATTACACCAGTGGTAAATTAGTGGATTTACAGCCAACTAATCGTGATGTGCAATCAACCGCTGCAGGCCTTGTTATAGCTGCACGTACACTAGTAAATAAAAAGGGAAATCGTTGGGGGCTTGTAACTTTAGATGACAAGAGTGCCCGTATTGATGTACGCTTATTCCCAGAACAGTTTGAAATGTACCAAGATATGCTGCAAATCAACAATATCTTGGTAATATCTGGACAGGTCAGCTTTGATAACTTCTCCGGTGGTATTACAATGACCGCCAGAGACATATGCACCATCGCGCAAGCGCGCGAAAAACGTATTAAAGCGATTAAAATGACGCTAAATATGGTGCAAATCGAAGCCAACTTCTTCGATAAATTACAAAAAGTACTCGAACCTTATAAGTTTGGTACTTGTCCGATTAAGGTTTACTATCAGCGTCCAGATGCGTTGGCACAGTTAACCCTCGGGACAGAATGGTGTGTTACGCCTAGTGATGACTTAATTCATAAGTTATCGTTAATGGCGGCGCAAGATGTAGAACTAGAATTTAACTAATTAGGTAGTTTAGAGCATGAGCCTCAATTATCTTGATTTTGAGCTTCCAATCGCAGAGTTAGAAGCAAAAATTGAAGAGTTACAAAATATAAGCCGCGCTGGCGATTTAGACCTTGAGTTAGAAGAGGAAGTCAGTCGATTAAAAGAGAAAAGCGCTAAAATGAAAGAGGAAATATTCTCTAAATTAGGTGCTTGGCAGGTTTCTCAGTTAGCCCGTCATCCGTTGCGTCCTTATACTCGAGATTATATCGAGCGTATTTTCACGGAATTTGACGAGTTTGCTGGCGATCGTACTTTTGCGAATGATCCGGCAATTTTAGGCGGTGTTGCACGCTTTGAAGGTCAACCAGTGATGGTTATTGGCCAACAAAAAGGCCGTGACACAGCTGAAAAAATTAAACGCAACTTTGGTATGCCAAAGCCTGAAGGTTACCGTAAAGCATTACGCTTAATGGAAATGGCAGAGCGTTTTAAAATGCCAATTATGACCTTTATCGACACCCCAGGTGCATACCCTGGTGTTGGCGCTGAAGAGCGAGGCCAATCTGAAGCAATCGCACGTAACCTTAAAGTGATGGCAGCATTAAAAGTGCCAACAATTTGTACGGTTATTGGTGAAGGTGGCTCAGGTGGTGCTCTAGCCATTGGTGTAGGTGATCGCGTTAACATGTTGCAGTACAGTACTTACTCGGTGATTTCACCAGAAGGTTGTGCATCAATTTTGTGGAAGAGCGCTGATAAAGCCCCTCTTGCTGCAGAAGCGATGGGTGTAACCGCTGAGCGTGTTAAAGAGCTTGATTTGATCAACAGCTTAGTTGAAGAGCCATTAGGTGGCGCACACCGTAACTACGAAGGTATGGCGCGTAACCTGAAAAATCAACTTAAGCGCGATTTAGCTGATTTACAAGCTCTGTCACTGGATGAGATGCTTGATCAACGCTATAAACGTTTAATGTCGTTTGGCTATTGTTAAGATAAACAAAACAACCAAATTGATGAAAAAAAGCCGCTATTGCGGCTTTTTTGTTTTAGAATGCTTTGGAGCTTGGAGCACTACTAAATTTAAGTTGATGGTTACTCATGCAAACAACATCGTTATACCAACAAGTAAAAAATGCCATTACGCCTTATACCGATGAGCACAAAACCGCATTTACGGTAGCGCTCTCTGGTGGTGTGGATTCGGTGGTATTACTGCATATAATGAATGCGCTAAAAGCTGAAATACCGCAACTGCAATTAAGCGCAGTTTATGTTAATCATGGTTTAAGTCAGTATGGCGACGATTGGCAGCATTTTTGCGAAAAACTATGTGCAATAGTAAAAGTTCCTTTTTACTCGGCTCAGGTAAAAATCACCAATAAATCACGCACGAGTCTAGAAGAGCTCGCCCGCGATGCTCGGTATCAGGCACTTGATCAGCATAGCCCAAGCGGCAGTATTATTTTGCTAGGGCAGCACTTAAATGATCAACTAGAAACGTTTTTATTGAGACTAAAACGGGGCTCAGGATTACAAGGCCTATCATCTATGCGGCAAACTCGCACCTTGAGTTCTGGGCGAGAATGTTTACGGCCACTGCTGAACACCACACGACACAGTATTGAACAATTTGCTACCGAGTTTAAGCTTGAGCATATTACCGATGATTCAAATACGGATGAGCGCTTTGATCGCAACTTTATTCGTCAGCAAATAGTGCCTCTATTAAGTGAACGATTTACCGGCTTTGAGAAAAGCGCAGCGCGCAGTGTTAACCTTCTTCAACAGCAGCAAGATGTACTTGATGAATACACTCAGTTAGATTTAAGGCAATGCCAAAATACCCAGCAAGGGTTAAGTTGTTTACAGCTAGCAAATTTTAGCGCTGCGCGCCAAGCAAATGTTTTGCGTTGTTGGCTTGGACAATTTACGACGCTTATGCCATCACAACAACAAACTCAGCAAATACTTACACAAGGTTTAACAGCAAAAGCTGATGCGCAGCTACTTATTCAGTTAACGGATGGGCAAGTTCGCCGGCATCAAAAATTTTTATATTTTGTACGTGAAACAACCGTTCCTGACAGCCAATCACTAACTGCTCAAAACCAGTTACTTTCAGATGGTCGTACCCTAATACAATTATCAGGTATAGGAGTTAGAAAACCATTGCTTGATGAACACGTTTCTGTCCAGTTTAATTGTCCACAGGCGCGTATTAAACCGCTTAAAAAACCGGGTCACAACAGCATTAAACATTGGTTTAAAGATGCAAAAGTAGCGCCATGGTTACGTGCTAATGTGCCACTTATTTTTTATAATGAGCAATTAGTTTATGTCGTAGGGCATTTTATAAGTGCAGAACACGCCGATGAAAAAGGTATATTTTGGGAGATAAAAACATGACAACGTCACAGCCACACGTTGGTTTATCACTAGTCAATAAAGCACCGTTAGGGCTAATAGTTACAGCCGTTATAGCGGGCATTGCCACGGTAATGTTTGAGCTTGAGCTATTAACGTTAGCGTATTCGGTTTTAGGTGGTTTGGTGTGTGCAATTATTTTAATTGCGTACTGGTTAGGTAAAGGTGGACTATTTTTTATTGTTGGGGTGAGTATTCCATTATTAATGGTCATTGTTGTACCACTAACCAGCATGGCTGCTTTGTTATACCTAATTAGTGGTTTCTTTTTTGGTTTTTGCTTAGCACTATTAGGTTATAAGTTATTAGCCAAGTCAGATAATTAGTATAATTATAAAAGAAAGCCTAGTGGGGGAACTAGGCTTACCTTTAATTAATACGCTTTAGCGCAGTTACGCCCTGATGCTTTGGCCTTGTATAAACCTTTATCGGCGCGGGCAAAAATCTCATTCTCACAATCTTTGCTGTTTGCCAAAGTAAATCCAATGCTGGTGGTGACTTCATATTGTTTCATTAAACTTGACTGAGTCACTAACTGCATTACTCGCTGAGCAATCACTTTATTTGTGGTAAATTCAGGATCATCGATTAATACTGCAAACTCATCACCACCAAAACGAAATACAGAATCAGTCCCGCGAATACTACTGCATAAAACGTTGGCAAACTCTTGTAATACGTCATCGCCAATTTTATGACCGTAGCTATCATTAACTTGTTTAAAGTTATCTAAATCTAACAACATTAGACTAAATGGACGATGATGGCGGCGAAAACGCTCTAATTTCTGAGCCAAAATAGCATCAAACTGACTACGATTATTAAGTCCTGTTAAAGTGTCTTTAGTAGCTAGCTTTAGCACGCGGCTATACATTAATGCATTACGTAATGGATAAACCAATACGCTGTGTAAGCCAACTAACTTTTGCTTGATACTTCCCGAAAGCGGGTATTGGCAAAAATAGATAAGCTGCCCTAAATGTTCATTATTTATGTCTAAATTAAATGAATATGGCGGTTTACTATTATCACTATTAGGGATTTGTGCCACTCCAAGAGACGACTGAAACTGCAAGCCTGAAAAATTTATGATTTGTTTTGCATGCTCAGCATAAATCGTTAATAGCTCTTCTATATTTAACGTTGTTTGCAGTTTTTCGAGCAAACTATGAATAGCAGCAGGTTCATTATTACGGTAATGCTCTGCCGAAAACGGCAGAAACTCGCCACGTGCCGAGATGCGCTGCGTCAAAATATGGACATTTTCCATGGTTTTCTCCCCCTAGGAGTTTGTTATTACTTTTCTAAGCGATTTTTGTGCCACTATTCCAAACTGGCTGAAAAACAGATAGTTGCTATAGTTAACTCTTAAGTAGCTAAAATTTTGACAGTATGGCAACAGTATAAATAGGAGGTTTATTTGCAAAGTGTATTGGCTCAAATATTTGGCTTATTACTGGCTGCTGTGGTGCTGGTATGGTTATTTAAGCGCATTGGCTTACCGCCGATCCTCGCCTACCTTGCTACTGGCTTATTAGCGGGTAGTCATGGCATTGGCTGGATGGCGCAAAGTCATGAAATACATTTTGTAGCTGAGCTTGGTATTGTATTTTTATTATTTAGTTTAGGGCTGGAGTTTTCTGTTGGCCGCTTAATGGCAATGCGCAATATTGTATTTGGCTTGGGCACGTTGCAAGTAATTGTCACAAGTATTGTGTTTATGCTGATTTTATTGTTGATGGATTTGTCTTTGTTGAGCAGTTTCACTATTGCGACATTAATGGCGCTGTCATCAACAGCGGTGGTGGTTAAATTACTTAAAGAAACCGGCGAACTTAAACAGCGGCGAGGGCAGCTCGCTATCGGAATGTTATTATTTCAAGATATTGCGGTGGTGCCGTTACTCATTACTTTACCTTTACTGGCCCAAAGCAGTGATACTGAAGGCATTGCCTGGGCCCTGACTTTCGCTTTAACTAAAGGCGCATTTGTATGTTTGTTGTTATGGATGATAGGCAAGTGGGTATTGCCAAAAGTCTTTAGCGAAGTTGCATTAATGCGCACCGATGAATTGTTTGTTTTGACCACCTTAGTGGTTGCCTTATTTGCCGCAGGCTTAACGTATTTATTTGGCTTATCGATGGCGCTGGGCGCATTTTTAGCAGGAATGATGCTCGGCGAAAGCCAGTACCGACATCAATTAGAAGCTGATATTCGACCATTTCGCGATATTTTAATGGGCCTATTTTTTGTCACTGTCGGTATGCAGCTCGATATTTTATATGTGTTTGGCGTATGGTATTGGATAGTGGCTGCATTAGCGCTAATGCTAGTATTAAAAATTGGTGTTATTACTTTTTTAGCGCAACTGATGGGCGAGCGAAAACAAGATGCAATTGCAGCAGGCATCATGCTATGGCAAATGGGCGAGTTTGGTTTTGTATTAATTGCGCTTGCTACTAAACACCAATTATTAGCTTTAGATCACGCCTCATTTTTAATTGCTATTGCAGTCATGTCGATGGGCTTAACGCCTTATTTAATAGAATCGACGCCTTGGTTATTAAAACAACTTGGGGTATTAAAAAATCCCAACGGTGAGTGGCAGCAACAGCCTAATAGTAGCACCTTGTATCAAAACCATGTAGTGATCTGTGGGTTTTCTCGGGTTGGGCAAACTATTGCGCGGTTTTTAAAGCCAGAAGCAATAGAGTACGTTGCTGTTGAAAGTAACCCAATACTAGTTCAAGAGGCCAAAGCAGCTGGAGAGCCCGTTATTTTTGGTCATGTAAAACAAAAAGATATTTTAAAATCAGCAGGAGTCGAACGAGCTCGACTAGTGATCATTACTTTCACCGATTTTGAACATGCGCAAATCGTGATCGATGCGATAAAGCAAATAGCTCCTGACGTGAAAATACTGGTACGCATGCGCGATGATAGTCATCTCGAAGCACTCAAAGAGCTTGGCGTGACTGAGGTGGTGCCAGAAACACTGGAAGCGAGCTTAATGTTAGTGTCGCACGTGTTGTCTATGTCGGGCGTGCCGATGTCGCGTATTGTTAGGCGGGTTAGCAAAGAGCGGCGTAACCGTTACCAATTTTTACATGGTTTTTTTGCTGGAGATCAATTTGATAGTGAAGAAAACAACGCCGAGCGGCTTGAGTATTTACACGTTATGGCACTGCCAGAAAACGCCTTTGCGGTTGCTAAAAATATTAATGAATTAAATCTCGAAAAACGTAAAGTATCAGTGCGAGCATTACGACGCAAAGACCGTGAAATTGATAGTCCATCGCTGCACACTGTTTTACTCGCCGGAGATATTCTTGTACTACAAGGTAAACCCCGACGAGTAGAGCGGGTAGAGTGCTATTTACTCGATGGTACGGATTAGTGAATAGTTAACTGTTAATCGAGCTCTAAAAATTCGCGTATCTGTGGCAGTTTCTCTAAACCATCTTTATAACCAATTTCAATCAAATGCTGGGTATAGCGTTTTTCAAACAATAAGTAACTGGTTAAACTCGATTGAGAACGTTTTTTAACTCCGATCATGCGCAGTAATATTTTAATGGCTAAAGGCATATCACTGTAATAGTTTGCAGCAATGGCATTAAAGTTTTCTGATGGATTGATCACAAAACTTTGTATTTGCTTTAATTCTTGGTGTTTATCACGCCCAGGTAACAAACCTAAAGTTCGGTTAATTCGTTCAAGGCGCTCAAGATCTGACTGTAAGGTGTCGGTAAACACACTGTCGAGCAAATGGCCCGCAATCGAGGATAACCCTGGGAAGTGAGGTAGATAACCCGGCGGATGAGCTTCTTTGGGCTGATCAACACCGATAATAAATATTTTTTCAGCGCCTAAATGGACACATGGACTCAGTGGCGATAATTGGTGAATAGAGCCATCACCAAAGTAGTGGTTGTATACATTTACGCTCGGAAACACCATAGGAATTGCACTGGACGCCATTAAATGTTCAACGTTAATACGTGCCGCTTGGCCTTCGCGTTTAGCGCGCCGCCAAGGTGACTGTGTATTAGATTGAAAAAACGCCACAGAATCACCCGTGGTATAGCTTGATGCGGTGATTGACAGCGCATCTAAATAATTACGGTGTAAATTACGCTCAATGCGAGTTAAATCTAAAATTTCATTAAGTAAATTACGTAAAGGCTGATTATTCAACAAGCTCGCTGGTGGATGATTAATATGTTCAGATTGAAAACTAGTCAGCATGTTACGCATTAAATGGCCAAACACGCTGATAAAATCACTTTTATATACCATTGAGGTAGAAAAGTTTTTCCAAACAGATTCCAGTTTACGTACCGCCAAATGGGTGCATGAAGCATAGCTTGCTAGCGCAGCTGAATTGATCGCTCCGGCAGATGTACCATTAATAATAGTAAATGGCAGCGGGGCGGTACGCGGCATACTTTGCGCGAGCGCTTTAAGAACCCCAACTTGGTAAGCGGCACGTGCACCACCACCGGTCAGTAACAGAGCAACTTTAGGTTTGTTTTTATCGATTTGCTTGATTTTCATAGTTGAGTTTCGTCGTTGCAATTAAGCGGTTAAGCGTCTTTACTTTATTTATTAACTGTAAGTCTTTAAGCTAGAAGAATCAAAGGATACCTTAGCTACGTTAATAATTATTAGTGTAGGCTATGAATTAAATCCATTTAGGGTACTCTTACTGTTATCGCATTTTAATATTTATGGAGTTCGTATGTCAGATCAACCATCAGCGTCAGATGTTCAAAAACGTCCACCGAATAATAACCTTTTATTTGCAGGCATCATTTTAATTATTATCATTATTGCTGCAGCGTTTGTGTTATTAAACTCAAGTGATGAGTCACAAACAGCAACCGAAGTTGAGCAACCCGTAGCAGAGCGCCCCATGATGGAGCTAAAACCAGAGAACGATCCGGTTGTTAATGCCCCATCTGTTAATCCTGAAAAGCCTGCTGATTTAGCCGTGCCAACACCACGCCCAGTAGAGCCTGAGCCGCAAGTAGAACCACTACCTACTCTTGATGAAAGCGATCCTGTCGTTGTTGCTAAGTTAGACGAATACTTAGGTGATGCAGCTATGAGTTTGGTTATAAACGACGATGTTATTCGTCGCGGTGTGGTATTTATAGATAATCTTGCCAAAGGTAAAATTGCCCAAAAACACACTCCCGTTATTAAGTTAGAAGAAGGCTTTAGTGTAGTAGAGGGTGATATTCTTACCATTGATCCAAACAGCTATGAGCGTTATACCCCTTATGTAAAAATCTTTACTAGCATGAGTGCAGCACAAATCGTACGTTTATACGATGAGTACAAACCACTTATCAATGATGCGTATACAGAAATTGGCTATCAAGGTGATGCGTTTAATCAAACACTTACTGACGCCATAGAATTGCTGCTAGATACCCCAGAGCCAAAAGGGGATATGCCACTGTTACGTGATTCAGTAACTTATCAATATGCTTACTCAGAATGGGAACGCCTACCGGCTGCACAAAAACAACTGCTACGCATGGGCCCTGAAAACATGAAAAAAATAAAAGCTGTACTACGTAACGTAAAAAAAGAGTTAGATAATCAATAATCTTACTTAAATCGTTTAAAAAACAGTGCGATTGTATGTTTAACATGCAATCGCACTTTCTTTTTGTGTTTCCCCTTGAATAACACAGCAAAAGTAGAGATAATCCCTCCCGCGCCAACCAAGGCCCTCAATGGTAGTCTTATTGGTCCTCTCGCAACACTAGCAGGCGAACCTGGTCAGGCCCGGAAGGGAGCAGCCACAGTTTGTGACGTGTGTGCCGAGATGTGGCTGGTAAGACTGCCACCCAAATTCCTCATTTGAGTGTTGTTTGAAGTATAAGTTGACATATTTGTACTAAAAGATGGCATAAATTGGAAGTATAAGGTGGCATAGTCTAGTATTTAACCAAATGGTTAGGTGGTTGACTCACATGTACAGAAGAAAACGCAAACCCCCCGTGTTAAAAACCTCCATAAATTTGCTAGTCAAAAAAATAAATCTACCTGTTTAGTTGAATCCTCTTGAATATCCCAACGTAACTCAAGCCTAAACTTCTCAACATTGTTAATACCTAAACCACGATGAATTAATTCAATTTCATCTAAAGGGCTTGAGCTTAAATTAACTTTTCCATTGCTGAGCATTTCTACAAATTTATGATTAGCACTAGGTTGAATATCGCTAGGTATACATACACCAAAGCCAGAAAAGTTATATTTAATAATAGCACTTCTGTTACCCAGCTGATGGTCGGGTTAGAGCCATCAGCGGTCATTCAGGTGAGTCTTCATTAGTTTGGTAAGAATAAGAAGAAACATTCCTCCTTTTTACATGTTTATATGAGTTACAGAAAGCATAATATTTATAACTGGCAATCACTTACACTATTTGCTATTAATGTAAGTTCACAAAATAAGGACGTTTTCGCGCTAAAATAGAGAAAGTATCCTCTGATTAAGTTGTTATATCGCTCTACCAACTCTACGTGTTACTCAAAAGGATTTAAGATGATTCCAAAAATCAAGAAATTAATAATCAAAAACTTTGGTTGTATAGGGGCTAATGAAGTAACTGTAGATATTGATAAGATAGTTGTTTTAGTCGGTGCTAATAATGCTGGTAAAAGTACTATTTTGAGAGCTTTTGAAGTCGTTACAGATTGCTTGAAATTAGAACAAGATGATTTCCACAATAAACAGGTTAAACCTGAATCTTTTCCGGAAGTTCAGGTTTATTCTTTAGCAACAGAAGAAACTAAACCCGGTGATGAGTGGTGCTTGAAACAAGATGATGGGATGTTACTTGTAAGAGAAAAATGGACTTGGAATGGGATCAATGTCGAACCAGTACGTGTAGGCTTTAATGTGAACTTAGGCCGCTATGCCCAAAAAGGTGATGATGAAACTATGCCTTGGGGAATGAATAATAAGGCTAAATCTAAAAGGCCGAAGCCTCATAGAGTAAGCACGTTTGATGATCCAGAAATTCAAGCGAGAGCAATTAAATCACTTTTGAAAAGTTTATTAGATGAGGGAATTAAACAGTACAAAGAAAATGATGCTGATGAAAAGACTGTTTATGAAAAGGTATTAGATTCTTTGGACAAGCTAAGAAAAGATACCAAGGCAACTCAAAATCAAAGTGTTCAAGATTTAGAGACAACAGCAAACGAAATAATCGGGAAAATATTTCCAAACCATGAATTATCAATTTTAGCTCCTGAAAGTAATTCTACTATTAAAGTAGATTTGCTAGGAGATGAATTCGACGTTCAAATGGGAGCTATAGGTGGCGAAAAATTCCCCCTGAATAAACAAGGAAGTGGAAGTCGAAGAACTGCTTTGTGGACTATTCTCAAACTTTTAGCTGATAAGGGCATCAAAGCTAAAAATACAACATCTAAGTCGGCAAAATCTCAGCATGAAAAATTGGGAAATAATACATCACACGTATTATTGTTGGATGAACCAGAAGTTAGCTTACACCCAACTGCAATAGATAGTGCCAGAGATGTTCTGTATTCATTACCAGAAAGTGATAATTGGCAAGTAATGATAGCTACACACTCACCAAACTTTATTGATCTTAGTAAAGACCATACAACAGTCATTAGGGTTGAGAAAAATGAGCACCGGAACATAAAAACAACCACTCTATATAGGCCAGAAGATGCGAATTTGGATGATGACGACAAAGAAAATTTGAAATTAACAAATTTATTTGACTCTCATATTTCACAAGCTTTCTTTGGGGGTAGAGTCCTAGTAGTTGAAGGTGACACTGAATATTCAGCATTTGGTTACATTAAAGATAAAGAAACCTCTAAAAACAATTTTGAATATCATGATCTTAATATTGTAAGAGCCAGAGGTAAAGTAACGGTAGCATCAATGATGAAAGTGCTAAATCACTTTAAAGGCCAGTATTACGTTTTACATGATACCGATACACAAAAATGTATGTCAAAACGAAGAAATAAAGATAAAAGCAAAGATGGTTGCATTGCGTACGATGTATTTGAAATGAATAATCCAGCGTGGACAAATAATGGAAAAATACAAGCTCAGATGCAACCTGAATCAAAAGTGGTTGCGTCAATAGTTAACTTTGAAGAGGCTTATTTTTCAGAAACAGTTGCAAATGATAAACCTGAAAACTGTATTAATAATATCAAAACAGATCCAGATATGTATTCCAATATTAAGCAGTTGCTAGATGCGATTTTGGAAAAGGACGGCGTTAAGCTACCAAGTGGTGCCATTGCTTGGACTGATATTAAAGAACTTGATGTTGCGGTAACAAGCTATCAAAATTCTATTGAGCATATTCACACTGAAGATTAGCGATATAACAAGTGAATAAGGTTACGACCGTCCGCTCATGGCACGTGCCAGACTCTAACTTCGAGTCTGGCTTAGGTTCAAATTTAAGCATCGATCTGTTCTGATACTTCTAACGCATCATCAACTTCTATTCCCAATTACCTGACAGTGCTCTCTAGTTTTCTATGGCCAAGTAGAAGCTGACAGGCTCTTAAATTTTTAGTTTTTTTGTAAATTAGTGATGGTTTGGTACGTCTCATTGAATGAGTGCCATATTGAGTCTTATCTAACCCAATTGAGGTGACCCAAGAGTCAACTATACGTCCATATTGACGGGTTGAAAGGTACTTATAATCCATGGATAAGTAAGATTAAATAAGGTTAAGTATCAAAATAAACTTAGAATTGGTAATCACACTTTAGGTTGCCCTAACTTTTTGTTCGTAGCTAGCGGGTGTTTAGTTAAAACTGTGCATCTAAGTAATGTCTTACTTCGCGCAAGTTCACTACTAGCCCGAGCAACATAAAATCTAGCGCTGAGGACTCGCCAAACGCCGTATTCGGCTTATGAAGCCATTCATTAGCCTGCCTTTGCTCAGGAAACAGGGTCCCTAAATTTTTATAGATACCCACCATATAGGAAATTCGCTCTAATACATCATTTTCTAACGATGTTACCTCGCCGCATTTCCATGTTTCAAATACATCAGTCGCGGGGTTACCGAGCAAAATACGCTGCTTTTTTTCATCAACCTGCCACTTTTTCATGATGTTAAAGATCACTTTTAAAGCTAATCTATATGATTTTGGTGATTTTAAACTTACATTTGAGCTTAACATGTCGGATTTATGCCTTGTGATTGATACATTATTTATAGTTTAAATCTGAAATAGTCGCAGATAAGTTAGTCGATTTTTTTATTTAATTATATGTTGGGGGGGTTACTGTAACCAACTATCTGCTCATGGCACTTTTGCGTAGTTCGGCTTAGAGCGATCAGTTGTCAGTCGGATTATATTGCGATCTAATAATCAAACTGGTCGAATTCGACTATTTTAAAATCCCAAACTCAAATGGATCAAATCTTGAGGTCGCAAATTGTACACATTTGCAGTATGTTCCAAAATGGAACAACCTACTTAAATGTTCAACAAACGGTTAGTTCCTGATGCATAGACCTATAGACGCAATGGGGGCAAACAAGATCGTCAAACCAGCTTTTCGAGCGTCCAATATGACCGCTTTTGCCACTGAGCCGAACTTCGGCAAAGAGCGAGAAGCGGTCATTGAGCTTGGCTAAATATAGTCGTTACTTGATTGGTTAGACTGCTCTTTGCGCATATATTCATGAAAATGAGCGCTGCGCGCATGTTGGTTCTATTTAACTTTACTTTAAAGCTTAGAAAACATAGTTATAGTAATACCTTAGGTTATTTGTTAAAACTATATAATGTAGAAAAATGAGCGCTAAGTCGGTAGAAATATGCGCGATGAGCGCACTATTAAATTGTTAGCATTCAAACCGAGTATGGAGTAAAAATGAAGTATTTAGCCTTAATTACAGGATGTGTATTATTAACTGGATGTGCAACGGGCTATCAAGCTCATACTTGGTCTGGCGGTTATAAAGATAAAGAGTTAGGCGAAAACCATTACATGTTTAATACTATGGAAACGGCACAACTTCAACTGAAATGCTTAAAACCTTTTGGAGTAAACGTGCTTCAGAATTGTGTCCCAATGGTTACGATATAATGGGTGAAAATAAAGGTAAAACTGACGGTGGTATTTTTCTAGGTGGTATCACTTCTATAGATCACCCTTGGTTAAAAGCCGAAATTCAGTGCAAATAAATGCTAACAAGACAAATTAATAGGGACTGCTAACAGCTTGCTCGGTTCCACTTCGTTACACATTTTAGCAAGCTATTATCAGCCCGTTATTTGGGCGTTAGCTGCACTTAGGAGTAAATATGGCGAATGTTGAACAATCAGTTGCCCTTGTTGATATCGTTAAAGCAATTGGTCCATATATTGTTGCCGTCGCTGGCATGGCTTTTGGTTACGTCCAATCTAAAAAAGTTACTGAGATTGCTAAAAAGAAAGATGTCGAAATCGCCAACATTCAACAACGCTCGATTTTTAACATGGAACAGCTTAAAAATAGGAATGCAGCACTTTTAAAATTACAAGAAATCTATAGCCCAATGTTTGCTAGGGTCGAGTCTATATTTCATACATATACCGGGGTGGTAGCAGTCAAAAAATCGCCGACGGAGATTAGGTCTGAATTAGAAAAATTTGTAGCCGATAATGTCATTTCTTTCCCGGTTGATAGTCGGAAAGCAGTTTTAGCTGAGGCAATTGTTATTTGTCAGTTGTTGCAAGACCACAAAGCTTATGAAAATGCTGTTCGTTTAGATAATAAAATCAACGAAGCTTTGTCGTTAATGGATTTCACTGGTAATTCATCCGGTCCTGAACACACGGAAGTAGTCAGGAAAATTACACGTGAATATAATTTGCTTTATGTATCGCTATTTTATCGAGTTGGAGAATCGATCAAAGCAGCTAACAAATCAAGTAACGCGGATGCAGCAAGCTGCACCGGTTCTTGAGGCGTTAGCGACTAGGATAAATGATGGACCATTTAACAAGCTCAATAGCCCTCTCTTTAGAAACTAGAAATTGGCACGCTGCACTCGCGACAGCCTTAACTATTCCAGACATTTGCTCATATATTAATGATGGAGCACATACTAACGGTAAAAAGTATGCTGCTTGGTTTAATCAGTATGTTGGTAGCTTTTACAAAACAAATTACAGCGAATCTCAACTTCAGATGGTGTTGAAATACAGCACGAAAGAAGATTATGAAAATTTAAAAAAACAAACTAAGTTATCAGGTAACGATTGTTATGCTTTTAGATGTGCATACCTTCATCAGGGATTAGGTGACATCTCATCGCAACGTGCTAGAGAAATATTGCAGGGTATTAAATTTGTAGAGCCACATGGGCAAATGATCATGCATGGAAGTATTCTTAACAACCAACTTATTCTACATATCAACACTTTCTGCGAACATATGATTGCAGGAGTCGAGCAGTGGAGAGAAAACTTAGACACGGAGCAGAGTAATAGATTTAATAATTTCTTGTTGGTAAAAGATGTTTTTGACGTCGCGGGAGGTCGCTAACAAACGCATTAACCACTCGCTGCGCTCGCTAGGAACAAAAACACGTAGGCTGTAGAATTACTCTTTTTTAAGAAAAATAGCCAGTTTTATGGGTTCCAAATGCATTGCCTAATGCTTTGAACACGCTTAGAGTTAATTCCAGGAGCTCGTTTTTTAATTGAATGTGGCTGTTGGAGTTATTCTACAGCCTCGTTAGGTGTACATCATACTTGGAGGTCATATGGGTTATAAATTCTGGATTATGAGGGCGCTTAAAGTTTTTATCGGAGTGTTAATTTTACTTTTTATTGTTCAATTACTTAAGCAGCACACTATCGACGACTCTATTATATTTGCAGTTACATGGTCATTTATAACAACATTGGTATTTATTGGTTCAAGAATCTATCAATCCCGTAAAGGTGTAGAATGCGCTCTTTGCAATGACACACCGGACTCAGGTAATAAAAACACCTAACACATATGAGCCTTAACTCTGTCAATAGGCACTAGTATTTTCTTTGACCGTTTTTATAAATTAACGGCCAATTCAAAATCAACTCTAATTCAATAAGCAAATTCGTTTACTTCGTCGGCCGATGTGGCTGTTAAGCAAGTAGCTTACGGCAAACACATATAGGCGCGTTACGCAGTAATCGATTATTGCGAGCTCATCGCAGCCAGGTTTTTCCCATATCCTTTTGGAGTCGCTGGGGCACTACGACTAAATGGATTTAGAAGGTAGAGCGAAGCAGGATGCTAGAGCCGAGACATTCATCGGTTAACCTCATCATGGCACTATTCAAGGCGGCTGGTTTCATCATTGTGATCCAGTTAGATTTAGGTGCGTAACGCAGTTATCAAGTCAGGTGTAAGCGACTTTGTTTATTGTATTAATGCACGCGTACTGAGTGTCTAATCAAGGCAAGAGGTTTAGGTCTGTAGGCATATAATCAGGTTAAACCTTGTTGGTTATTAACTCACCCAATTGATTGATGCTCAGCCTTATATCCAGTTAGATGTTCAGCTGAAATAAAAGGACAGACAAAAATTTTTGCAATATTTACTTTTAGATAAAATAGAAGTAACCGATTGAATCAAAATAGGAACTCAGCTATGGTTAATGCATCAATAAAAATAAATTAAAACGAGTTAATCTACAGGCTCGTTATGTTTTAAGTGCTAAATTTTACTTCTAAATTAGCTATATAAGGGATTTTATAATGAAAACTGGACTTTTAGTTCTATTATTTATCGTAGCCTTTGGCGTATCTGCAAAAGACGTCATTAAACCAAGTGTTTCAGGCTTGTATCAAGTAGATAAAGTGAACCTTTTTATTGAATGTTATGGTGAAGCCTCCCCTTCAATAATTATCAATGCTGGCTTTGGTGGTACGGTTGAAGACGGAAACTGGAAGAAGGTAATACAATCACTTCACAAAAAAAATAGAGTGTGTATTTATGACAGAGCCAACTTGGGGAAAAGTGATAAATCGCAAGGCCATTATGATCTAGGCACTATTGTTGAGCATCAAAATGTATTGTTACAAAGGGCTGGAATTCAGCCTCCTTACGTAATGGTTGGACACTCTTATGGCTCATATCCTATTAAGTTATTTAATCACCTTTACCCTGAAAAGGTCAGCGCCATTTTACTTGTAGATCCTTCATTGTATGGCCAATTTAGAAGCCATATAAAAAAGTGGGATGCAAAAAATGACACATATGATGCTGATACCAAGAAGAATATGGAAGCTGAACTTGCTAGCTGGCATGGTGCTCCTGATAATCTAGAAAAAATTAATATGAGAACTAGTTCAACGTTCATTCAGCAAAGCGACGATTTTGGTGACACACCTTATGTATTACTTTGGAACAGAGACGCAATTTGGGTGCCTGCAAATCAAACTCCAGATAACTGGCATCCAGCAGTCTGGGAGCGTATTAAAAAGTCTTATTCTACCGAATTAAATAAGATGCAGACTTTATCTAAAGATACCAAAATTACATTTGCCACAACTCCAGAGCATTACATACAAAAACATGAACCAGAGATTGTTATCGCAGAGATTAATTATTTATTGAATAAACTTTGAAATGAGTAAGCAAAACATAACAAGCGCCTTAACTCCAACAATGTTAAGTTGTCATGGTTTTGGCAAACAACGCAAAGTCATGCCAACACATTATGTAATGGTCTAATTGGACTGATTTATATCTTTTTAGTAGGATTAATTAGAGTTGTTAAACGCGATAAAGATGGCTTAAGGCGCATTAAATGGGTGTTTATAAACCTTGTACTATTTAGCTTGTCCATATATCTCTATGTTAATCAATCCTTTCTAAAGTTTGGTGATATTACTGCGGCAAGTATTTGCTTGGCTTTTTTATCAGGGATTTTGCCAATAACACTTTTATTTTCTTTATGGATTTCTTTAAGAGGAAAGTTGCAAAGTAAGTTAATAAAATTGGATATTGCATCGATCATGATGTCTATACAATTTTGTTTAGTATTGGCTGCTTGGGGGCAGATATCCACTATATTTTGGCAATAAATTGAAGCGCTTTAACACATATGAGCCTTAACTCTATCAATAGGCACTAGTATTCTTTTTGACCGTTTTTATTCAGTGACGGTCAATTCTAAATCAACTCTAATTCAATAAACAAATTCGTTTACTTCGTCTGTTGATGGGGCAGTTAAGCAAGTAGCTTACGGCAAACACATATAGGCGCGTTACGCAGTAATCGATTATTGCGATCTCATCGCAGCCAGGTTTTTCCCATATCCTTTTGGGGTCGCTGGGGCACTTCGACTAAATGGATTTAGAAGGTAGAGCGAAGCAGGATGCCAGAGCCGAGACATTCATCGGTTAACCTCATCATGGCACTATTCAAGGCGGCTGGTTTCATTATTGGTAAAAGCATGAGCAGTTGACCTTGCGCGGACAAACGAAAGTGAATGCACAATTATCCTGACACAGGGTGCACCACAGCATCTAACATGCACTTTTTATTAGTAGGAAGTGCAATGGGCGGTTCATCTCCCATACAAAATGTGTTTATTGTTTTCAAAAAATAATTATGGTGGGTGTCAATGTATTTCAATGTTGGCCAAAACTAGTCGATCGTTACATGGTTAGTGCCTTACTGATATGGGCCGCATATCAGCAAAGCAAAATTTTTCATGGCATTACAATATAGGAATTAAACCTCAGAGGCTCTAGTTGCAAACCTCTGAGGTAGTTTATTAAGGGTTTACTGCCTCAGAGAAGCGTGACATTTCACTTACGTTGAGTGTACCTTGTTTACTATAGATGCCTACTTGGCGTTTATCTAAGTCATAAAGCCTAAAGGTTAGTGCTCTAAAATCATTGATATATGCGGTACCAAAGCCACTTTCTGGTTGTAAAAGAAGATCCACGGTTACCCCTTGTTGTAAATTGATAGGAACAGTAACTTGTGAGTCGATTCGACTTTCTGAAGTAGGTGCAGATTGCTCACCCAGTACCGCAGGTAATGCTGCTGCCCTGAATTCATCAGCTACAAGGTAAGCTAAGCTGTTGTCTGAGCCATCGTCATTATGAAGATCAATAAACTGTATAAAGGCTGTTTTCCCTATGAATTCTTCAACATCCCAGGTTGCCCATTGCATTGTTAGTTTATTATTCTCATCGGGTTGTGTATTTTTACCAGATTGGCTACGTACAACTTTACCGTCCACTATAAGCACAACTGCAGTTGCTTTAGGGTGGTCAAACTGATTTGAACCCCCACCTATCTTGAAATTAATATATTGCTGTGAGATTACAAATGACGGGCTATCCATTTTTCCTGTTGCTGAGTAACCTATCCACCCTAATGCAGTTCCATCTTCATCATAGCCATCTGCAAAGCTGGAAAAAACTCGTTCGCCAACGTTGTTGTTTACATCGGCCCCCCACCAACCTCCATCTAGTTTAGAGAAGTCTCCAGTTAGATTATTAAAACCGTGGGCTTGGAGGGTGTTATAACCGCCGCAGCAAAATTCAAAACCAGCTATATGCTGAGTCAAGTCTTCCTCTCGATTGAATAGAGGTTTGCCTTCTAGTTCAGGTGTGAGGGTGATGTTAGAGTTTGATTGAGTAAGTGAATCGCCGAAGTAAAAAGTAGCTGTTTCTGTGGCTGTGTTTATTTCTATACTAGCCGTTTGCGTAGTCTCTTCATAAGCGGGAAATATCAGACCAAATCGGTTGTCGGTATCTTCACTCGAAATACTAAAGTGAAGACGGTTGATTTTATTGTTACTACCTAGTAATACTTGATTACCTGGTGAGACCAATAGTGAATTATCATTATTGGTTTGTGCTGATTGGGTTTGTGCATTTTCATCTATTGGTGTTGCTAATGCGCTTAAGTATTGCTCAGGAATTGATACCGCTAGTTCTCCCGATTCTGTCATTGATACTTGATGAATTGCTAAGTCACCACCAAAATCAGCACTGCCTATATTTGAGCGGGTATTTTTATGGGCGACCCAACCAAACATCAGGGTTTGAGTAGGGGAGCTTGCAGTTCTTCCTGCGTAGTAAAATTCTCCATCTAGTGAAGGGTATCGACCAGGTACCCATGTGTCTTCATTCTTTACTAAATATTTTACATCGCGCTCATTATTATTTTGATCAGAGTAAATTATTGCTTGTCCGTTATTGAAGCTCACCCAATCAGGAACCTCAAAGTTAAGTGGTTTGTTTGCAGTATAAATCGGCTCTTGCGCTTCCCAAGTTTTGAGATCGCTCGAAGTATAAAGAGCAATAGCTGCATCTGCGTTATATCGACTAGTTAATAACATCCAATAGTTGTTGCTTTGTTTGTTATAAAAAACGTCAGGATCACGAAAGTCAAAGTCGCTATATGATCCTGTACCACTGAATGTGCTATTAACTTGTTTTTCCCATTTAGTCAGCGTGTTATCTGTTGCTTTTGCATGCATAACAGCTTCGACAGGAGAAAAATCGAGATTGTGTCCTGAGTAAAATAAATGAGCTACATTGTCTTTATCTTTAATAACACTACCAGATCCGGTCCATTGGTCTTGTGTTTGTGCATCTCCCGTCGCTTCTAGAACACGTTGTGGGAATGTACCATTAATTAGATCTGTGGTTCGGGTTAGATACCAATCATGAAATGCGGTATCAATTAAATAATAAATATAAAACTCACCGTTTAAAAATACAGGGTTAGGGTCTGCCATCGTTAATGGTAAAGGTATCGTGTGTTGATCCAGTTGGGTGACAATACTTTCACTCGACGGGTCAACGGCTGCATACTCTGATAATTTAAATTCATCAGCCATAATAAATGCAAGTGCAGTTTCGTCTGCAGTGTCATCCTGATCAATGATTTCAATAACAGCTGTTTCACCGATTAAGCTATTAACATCCCAAGTAAACCAATCGAGCTTATCTGATTGCCCGTTACCTGTGGCATGCCTGACAATTTTGCCATTTATTCGCAGGACAATTGCTGTCGCTTTTTCAGTATCAAATGGGTTTGTACCACCACCAATTAGAAAGTTTACATAGTCATGTGTAATCGTGAATGGGGGCGAAGAAAGTGTGCCGGTAGCTTCGTTACCAATCCAGCCTAATTGGCTCCCATCTGCTAAAAAACCATCGGCGCGGCTAGAAAAAACTCTCTCACCAACATGGTTTGTGATGTCTGCAGCCCACCAACCACCATCTAATTTGGCCATATCGCCAGTTGCTCTAAAGTCATGGTTTGCGTAGGTATTAAACTTACCGCAACAAAATTCAAAACCCGCAATATTTTGCTCAGCATTTGATACACGAGTGAATGCGGCTTGGCCAGTACTAGCAGGTGCGGTGGTTTTTTTTATTTTCTTTATCAACTTACTATTTTGACTAGGAACTTTGGCTGCACTGTCGGCTTGGCGAATTTCGTCGACTAATAAATATGGTAAGTCAGTATCTGAATTATCATCAGCATGATGGTCAATAAATTTAATTTGCCCTTCTTGAGAGCTAAACTCGCTGACATCCCATGTTTGCCAGTCAACTTGCATTGCAGTATTGCTTCCACTTGCTTGACGAACTATCTTATTATCAACAACAAGTGCAATTGCGGTTGTATTTGCGTCTGTTATGCCATTATTGCCACCACCAATTAAAAAATTGATATAGTTTGATTGTATTGTAAATTTAGGACTTATCATCGAACCTGTAGCGGAAAAGCCTAGTTGCCCAAGTGCTTCACCTTCTAAATCAAAGCCATCCGCAAAGCTCGAAAATACGCGCTCACCTAAATGACCTGAAATATCTGCAGCCCAAAAACCACCATCAAATTTAGAAAAATCACCTGTTAATTTATCAAACCCATGAGCTTGAAAGGTGTTATTACCACCACAACAAAACTCAAAGCCAGATAGTACTTGCTCTGTATTTTCAGGGTTGTAAAATAATGGTTGACCTTCGCTTTCAGGGTTGGAAGTTATTGGAATGTCATCTGTATTTGGTTCATCATCACTGTCGCTTTCATCTTTATTAATAACGTCAGCAGCGGTTTGTCCTTCTTCTAGAATGATCAGTTTGTAATCATCTTCTTGTTGGTTTTTGTGATCACCAGAGCAGGCTGTCGTTAAAGATATAAGTAACGCGAGCCCCGTTTTTTTCCAGCAAAGTGCTATGTCTTGCTTTGTTTTCATGCTTATTCCTCCACAACTATTATTGTTGTGTTTGTGTGTGTTTAAGTTATTGAATATATTGGTTAAAAACTTTATTTCCTTAACTTTTCTTATTGTTACAGAGTAATACTTTTAAAATAAACAACGTTGTCTTTTTTTAAGGTAGATGTTATCTTTATTTTTTGCAACATGTATTTTACACAATGGCTGTAATTGTGTATTTAAATACAACTTTTACTATTCGTGGCCATTTCTCCCTGATTTATCTAGAGGATATTGTTACGAATTTATAGTGTGAAAATTTATTTGGAAATGGTCTAAATAATAAAGGGAGCAACTCGGTGAGTATTGTAATAAGCAGCAAAAAGGCTGAAGAAATTAATTTAACATGTTTTGGAGAGGTACTGTGGGATTGCTTTGAGTCCGGTATGCGTTTAGGTGGTGCTCCTTTAAATATGTGCTTTCGTTTTAATTCACTAGGCCTGAAGGCACATATGATAAGTGCTGTTGGTAATGACAAATTAGGTGAAGCACTACTATCTGAGATTGAGCAAAAAGGGCTCTCTAAAGAGTTTATTTATGTTCATGAGTCTAAGCCAACGAGTGTGGTTGAAGTGAAGCTTGATCAGAGCGGATCGGCCAATTATCAGATTGTGCTTGATACTGCATGGGACAATATAAGTTTATCGCAACGAGTTATAGATAAGGTGCAAAGTGCAGATGTGTTTGTATTTGGTAGTTTAATTGCTCGAACAGAAAGCTCTATGAGTTCATTAGATCAACTTTTAGATTTGGCAAAATTTAAAGTGTTTGATGTAAATTTACGTGCACCTCACTATCAGTTAGAAAGCTTAATTAAGTTGATGAATAAAGCTGACTTTATCAAGCTCAATGATGAAGAGCTATATGAAATAGCAAAAGGAATGGGGTGTAAATACCATTCATTAGAGCAAAACTTAGCATTTATAGCAAAGCAAACCAACACAGAGTTTTTGTGCGTGACGAAAGGAAACCATGGTGCTTTATTATCGATTAAAGGTAAAAACTACTATAACTCAGGCTACCTGATCGATGTTGTGGATACTGTTGGTGCAGGGGATTCGTTTTTGGGGGCTTTAATTTATCAACTGTGCATTCAAAACGATCCGCAACAGGCAATTGATTTTGCTTGTGCTGCCGGAGCTATGGTTGCTCAGCAGCCAGGGGCAACACCAGATATAACGTATCAGCAAATCCTAGAATTTATTGAACCATGTTAGCGTATAGTGTTTTATTTCAAGTTATATACATATTTTTAACAAAATATTTTGTTATTTATATTGAATAGATGTTTTTTTAATGTTAAAAAGACAACGTTGTTTATTTTTATTGGGCCTGCCAAGCTAAACAACAAAATGTAAAAAGATATTTTTTTTGCACTAAAAAGACAACGTTGTTAATTTGACTGATGAAATCAACATTAAAAAATAAAATTAAAATGAGGACACACACAATGCTCAGATTTAGGAAAAACCAGCTTGCTGCGAGTGTTAGTACATTATTGTTAGGCTGTTGGCTGCCATCCAACAGCTTCGCTGCTGAACAACTGCAAGAAGAAGAGTCGGCCAAGATTGGTATTGAAGTTATTGAAGTTTCATATGGTTATGGAAGTGTTAAAAAACAAGATTTAACAGGCGCAGTGAGTACGGTTGACCTTGAAGATTTAGTAGACCAGCCTTCAGGCAATATAATGCAAAACTTGCAAGGGAGGGTGCCAGGTCTACAAATTACAACGAATGGTTCACCTGACTCTACTGCGACGGTACGAATACGTGGTCAAGGCTTAGGGCCACTTGGAAATAACGATCCATTATATGTTATTGATGGCGTACCAACTAAATCTGGAATGCATGAACTTAATAGCCATGATATTGCTGATATACAGGTGCTAAGAGATGCAGCAGCTGCAAGTATTTTTGGTGCTCGCTCTGGTAATGGAGTCATAATTATCACAACCAAAAAAGGGAATGAAGGGCTGGATTTCAATTTTTCAGTTAATCAATCTCAAGATGCCTATAGTTATGACCTAAATCCGCTAAATACCAAACAACGTGGGCAGGTTGTATGGCAGGCTGCTGTTAACGATGGTTCAGATCCAAATGCAGCGAGCCCATTATATAGCTATGATTGGAATGGTGACTACAATAACCCACAGCTAAACTCAGTAATATTGCCCACGTATACCGATCCTCAACAAGTTCAGCGTCCTGCTGACACTAACTGGTTTGATGAGGTCACTCGTACAGCTAAGGTCACTGATCTTAACTTTTCAGTTTCAGGTGGTTCTGAGAACGCCTCTATTTATAGTTCATTAGGTTACTTTAATTCAGAAGGTGTTGTTGATGGTTCTGAATTTGAACGCATTAGTTTTAGGGTCAATTCTGATTACCAACTAACAGATAAATTAAAAATAGGTGAAAATTTCACTGTAACCAATCAAGAGTCAAACCTAATCAATGCTAGAGCTGGTGAAATATTGGGTTTGGCTATAGAGCAACAATCTATCGTTCCTGTGTACAACGAGGTAGGTGGCTGGGGAGGACCGGTTCCTGGCGTAACTGACCGAGATAACCCTGTCAGAATTATCGAAATGAACCGTGATAATGTTAGTAGGTTCAATAAATTAATGGGAAATATTTTTGTTGAATATGAAGCAATAGAGGACTTAACGTTAAAAAGCTCTATCGGTTTAGACTACGGGCAATATTACTTCAGAAACTATACCCGTGCTTTTCAAGCAGGCTCACTAAATTATGGTGATCAGCTGTCAGTGACAGAAAATTGGAATAGTAGTTTTAGCTGGACTAATACCGCCGAATATAAGCTTGATTTAAACGAAAATCATTTTACGTTTTTGCTCGGTACAGAACAAATAGATTATGAGTATGAAGGGTCTGTTGGTTTTGGTTCAGGTTTTGCGTCTGATGATCGTGATTACGCACATTTATCACAAGCAACAGGTGATGTTCGTGTAGAAGGGGATGGTGATAAATGGTCTCTTAATTCTTATTTTGCGCGTATGGACTATAACTTTGATGACCGCTATTTAGCAGGCTTAACAATACGTCGTGATGGCTCATCTCGTTTTGGTAGTAATAATAGTTATGGAAATTTCCCAGCTATCTCTGCAGGTTGGGTGATCAGCAATGAATCATTCTATGATATTGAATTTTTATCTACCTTAAAGCTTCGTGCTAGTTGGGGCAAAACGGGTAATCAAGAGATACCTACCGATGCAACATACACAACGTATTTAAGTCGTTATGCAACACAGTCATTATTCACTGATCGGCAAGATGAAGGGACCGCTTATGATATAGGTGGTGCTAATGGCGGCACGCTTCCATCTGGGTTTGTAAAAGCACAAACAGGGAATGATGACCTAAAGTGGGAAACATCAACGCAAACAAACATTGGTCTTGATTTTGGTATGCGTTACGAAACCATATACGGCAGTATCGATTGGTTTGAAAAAACCACAGAAGATATTTTAACGTTAACCAATCCGCTTGCAACATTGGGCGAAGGTGCTCAGCAATGGGTTAATGGTGGCACAATTGAAAACTCTGGTTTTGAGTTTCTTATTGGATACGCCGACTATCTTACTTTTGATAGCTTAGATGGTGATATCGATGTCGATATTAGCTTTAACATTTCTTCGGCTAAAAATAAGGTTGTTTCGTTACCTGGAGACGTTGTGAATTCATTTGGTGGCAATGGTGTTGATAAAACGATTGTTGGTCATTCTATTAACTCTGTTTATGGTTATGTCGCTGATGGGTTATTCCAAAATCAAGATGAAATAGATGCTCACGCAGCGCAATCTGGGGCCGGTTTAGGTCGAGTTCGCTGGAAAGATTTAGACGGTAATGGCGTGATTGATGAAAACGATCAAAGCTTTTTCACCGATACTGATCCTGACTTTATGTATGGATTGAACATGAATTTCAAATACAAAAATTGGGATTTCAATATGTTCTGGCAAGGTGTTCAGGGAGGTGAGATACGTAATAGCTGGCGTGGGTTTACTGACTTTACATCATTAAATATAGGTTCTAACTACGGTGATCGCGTTCTTGATGCATGGTCAGTTAATAATACTGACAGTAATGTACCGGCATTAACTTTAATCGATAACAATGGTGAAGGCCGTCAATCAAGTTTGTTTTGGGAAGATGGTAGCTACCTCAAGCTTCGCAACTTATCTATCGGTTATACACCTGATGAACAGTGGTTAAATCAATACGGTATTAGTTCTGCACGAATTTATTTGCAGGGCAGTAACTTATTGACCATTACGCCATCGGGGACGCTAAGCCAAGATCCAGAAACTCCAAACGGCAACTTCCCAATTCCAAAACGTATCACGTTAGGCGTGAACCTTTCTTTTTGATTTATTAAAACGACAACGATACGAGCACATATTATGAATAAAATTAAAACTCTATTTACAGCAGCTACACTCGCGCTTTCTTTAGCATCGTGTGGTGGTTCTGATCTTGATGTTGCACCTTCTGGGGTATTAACCGAAGAGCAAGTTTCTAACAGTGAAAATATAGATGCTTTGGTCATTGCTGCCTACTCATATCTAGGCAATGATCATTATACTGCCCCTAACTTTTTATGGCCGACAGGAAACTTACGTGCCGGAGACGCTCACAAAGGCGGTAATGGACCTGGTGATATCTTTGCTTATCATGCTTTGTCTCTATATCAACCAATAGTGCCTGATATGGAGTCTTTCCCGCCAGATTTGATTGATTTGAACAATAAGAAATGGGTACGTAATTACACCGGTATTTCAAGAGCAAACTCAGCATTAGCGGTAATCGCAAATGCGCCAGATGCTATTGAAAACAGTGCTGCAAAACAATCCGAACTGCGGTTCATTCGCAGTATTTTCTACTTTGATTTAAAAATACATCATAAGCATATCCCGTGGATTGATGAAACAATGACTCAAGATCAAATTCTTAGCGCTACTAATCGTGAGCTGAGCGATCAGGAGCTATGGGATAAAATTGCCGCAGATTTTGAGTTTGCTGCAAACAATTTACCACAAACCCAAGAAGATGTAGGGCGCGCTTCAGCGTTATCAGCTAAGGCATATCTAGCTAAAACATTGCTCTACCAAGCGTATGAGCAGAATGAGCTACATGAAGTTATCAATATTAATAAAGATAAACTTGTAAAAGTAGTGGCCCTAGTTGATGAAATTGAAGAGGCTGGCGTCTATGGCTTATTTGATGATTACGCGAATAACTTCTTGTTTGAAAGTGAGAATGGTAAAGAGTCAGTTTTTGCTATTCAGCGCTCTCTAAATGACGGCTCTCCAGATGGACGTGGTAGCTGGCCGAGTGCATTAAATGCGCCAATGGCTGGTGGTTTTGGCTGTTGTGGTTTTCATGTACCAACAGAAAATTTTGTTAATGCGTTTAAAACAGACCAACAAGGCTTGCCGTTATTTGGCTCTTTTAACGACTTTAATTATGACATGACGACTGACTCAGTTGACCCTCGCCTAGATCACACTGTGGCAATGGAAGGTAAACCATTTAAGTATGACGAAAATTTGATCCATGGCGGTGATAGCTGGGCACGTGCCCCTGGTATATATGGCAACTTTACGGCAATGAAAGATCTTGAACACCCTGACTGTAGTTGTCGTGGTGAGAATGGCCCTTTTCCTATCTTTTCATTAAATACCCCACTCATTCGTTACGCTGAAGTATTGCTTTGGAAAGCAGAAGCATTAATTGAGTTAGACAGATATGACGAAGCATTGCCAATCATTAACCGTATTCGTGAACGCGCTAAACAAAGCACCGATAAATTGCATAACGCGAGTATTTATAACATTGGCTTATATACAAGTTTTGGTTCTAAAGAACAAGCAAGAGCAGCACTGCGCTTTGAGCGACGTTTAGAGTTAGGGCTTGAAGGACATCGCTTTTTTGACTTAGTGCGTTGGGGAATAGCAAAAGAAACTATTGATAGTTACTTGGCAATTGAAGCTGTACGTAAACCTTATTTAGTCGATGCTATTTTCACTAAAGGTAAGCATGAGTATTTACCTATTCCAAACCAGCAAATTATTTTAAGTGGTGGGTCGTACACACAAAACCCAGGTTATTAATAGTGGTGGGTTTCGGCCCACCTTTTAAGCTTTAAGTTTTAAGAGTGATTATGAAAAAAATTATTTACTGGTCAGTCACTGTTGCAGTTGCTGGTTTTTTATTCGGCTTTGATACTGCTGTTATATCCGGTGCGGATAAACCTATTCAAGCATTATGGAATACGAGCTCGTTATTTCATGGCTTATTTATTATGTCTTCAGCTTTATGGGGAACACTACTTGGTGCCTTAACTGGTAATTACCCATGCGATAAGTGGGGTAGAAAACCCACATTGATTTTAGTCGGTGTGTTGTTTTTAGTTTCGGCGCTTGGCTCCGCCATGGCGCCTGACGCATATAGCTTCGCCTTACTACGGTTTATTGGTGGCGTGGGAGTGGGTATTTCTTCAATTGTTGTACCTGCTTATATCTCTGAGATTGCACCTGCTAAGTACCGTGGGCGTTTGGTCGCGCTTTATCAGTTTCAAATTGTATTTGGTATTTTAGTTGCGTTTGTTTCTAATTTTTTAATTGCAGGAACATCAGCAATTGACTGGCGTTTAATGTTAGGCGTGGAGGCAATACCGGCCTTAGCTTATTTATTAATGATCATTAAGGCACCTGAAAGCCCACGTTGGTTAGTGCAAAAGAAAAACGAAAAAGCTAAAGCGCGTTCAATCTTAGTGACTTTAGGTGAACAAAACCCAGACCAAGTATTAAATGACATTGAACGCGACAAGTTACAAAACAGTCAATCAAAGCTATTTGGTGGTAGTTACAATAAGGCGGCTTTATTTGCATTTTTATTTGCCGCATTTAATCAATTATCTGGCATCAACTTTATTATTTATTATGCACCGCGCGTATTTGAACTTGCAGGATTGGATGTAAATCAATCCTTACTTTCAGGCGCTGGAATTGGCGTGGTTAACTTATGTTTTACCATGCTGGGTTTATCGTTGATTGATAAATTTGGCCGACGTTCGCTGATGTATATCGGCTCAATTGGCTACGTTATTTCCCTCTCTGTTGTGGCGTGGGCATTTAGTACTGACTCTGGAGGCTTAACGGTTGTAGCGTTTGTATTTGTGTTTATTGCCGCTCATGCCATTGGCCAAGGTACCGTTATTTGGGTCTTCATTGCAGAAATATTCCCGAACAAAGTACGTTCAAAAGGGCAGTCTTTAGGCTCCGGTACGCATTGGTTTTTTGCCGCAGCAATCACTTTACTTATGCCATTTTTCTTAGAACGTTTTAGTGCCACTGAAGTATTCACTTTCTTTACTTTAATGATGTTAGGGCAATTGATTTTTGTTGCGTGGTTTATGCCAGAAACAAAAGGACGTTCTTTAGAAGCAATTTCATTAGATACCAATAATAAGCATGGAGCATTAGATGCGAACCGTTAATTTAGTTTTAATTTCATCATTTTTGGCAGCATGTAGCATGACAAACCCAACTGAACAAACAGCCCTTAAGGGGGCAGATAAACCGAGCAAAGAGGTGTTTAGACCTGCTTTTCATTTTACTCCTGAAAAGCATTGGATGAACGATCCTAATGGTATGGTTTACTACCAAGGCGAATATCATCTGTTTTACCAGCATAATCCTGACTCATCGGTATGGGGGCCAATGCATTGGGGACATGCAATTAGTAAAGATATGGTTAATTGGCAGCATCAAGAAATTAAGTTGTTTCCTGATGAGCACGGTACTATCTTCTCTGGCAGTGCGGTGGTTGATTGGCAAAATAGCAGCGGCTTTGGCAGTAAAGAAAACCCACCATTAGTGGCTATATTTACCTATCACGATGATAAAAAGGCGGCACAAGGGGCGATTGATTTTCAAACGCAAGGTATAGCATATAGCACCGATAAAGGCCGTACATGGATAAAATACGCTAATAATCCAGTATTAAAAAACCCTGGGATCCGCGATTTCCGTGATCCTAAAGTAAGTTGGCATGAAGATACTCAGCAATGGGTCATGGTATTAGCGCAAGATGATCATATCGGCTTTTACAGCTCAAAAGATTTAAAAACATGGCAATTTGAAAGTAACTTTGGCGCTGATTGGGGAAGTCACGCAGGTGTATGGGAGTGTCCAGATCTTATTCGCGTGCGTATTGAAGGCACCGATGAATATAAATATGTTTTATTAGTGAGTATTAACCCTGGCGCGCCAAATGGCGGCTCTGGTACACAATATTTTGTTGGCGATTTCGACGGTGAAAAATTTGTGTTGGATAGCGATTATCAAAAAATGCTTACAACAACACCTGCCGTTTTCCCTCAAGGGCTTGATTTTTCTAACTTCAAAAATGGCTTAAAAAATTGGCAAGTATCGGGTGAAGCATTTCATATAGTAAATGATCAACCAGCAAATACCATTGCCAGTTCTTTTAAAGGCTCGGATGAGGCAATTGGTACCTTAACCTCAAAATCATTTGCGATTGATCATGATTTCATTAACTTTAAAATTGCAGGCGGAAAGCATCATAACAGTACCGCAATACAGTTGTTAGTTAATGGTGAAATAGTTAAAACCGCAAGCGGAAACAATACAGGTACAATGACCGAGCGTTCTTGGAACGTGAGTCAATTAAAAGGCCAGCAAGCTTATATTAAAGTGGTAGACAATGAACGAGGTGATTGGGGGCATATAAAAATTGCTGATATCGTATTTTCTGATAAAGCAGCAAAAGAAAAGTATGAACCGTCAATATGGCTAGACTACGGAACAGATAATTATGCTGGCGTGACTTTTTCTGATGCTCAAGACGGTAGACACTTATTTATGGGATGGATGAGTAACTGGCAATACGCAAACCAAGTACCGACTGAGGTATGGCGCAGTGCAATGACGATTCCCAGAGAATTAAAGTTATTACAAACGCCAGCAGGCGTGCGTTTGGCATCTCAACCTATCAAAGAACTCGATAGTTTACTGAGTAACACACAGCAAAAGGCAACCCTAACTGGCACAAATAGCTACCAGTTAGATGAGCTTTTTACTGTCGAACCTGGGCAATTTAAGGTGAGCTTTAGTTTATCAAACGCTGAGCAAGTTACTGATATTGTGCTTAGCTCTGATAAAGGTGAATACACTAAGCTGCAGTTAAACCCAGCTCAAGGACAACTTGTACTTGACCGTAGACAATCGGGTTTAAAAGACTTTGAAGATGGGTTTGCTTCTTTACAAACAGCGCCATTACAAAAAGGCCTTGAGTATTACGATGTTGAGATATGGGTAGATAAAGCGTCGGTAGAAGTGTTTGTAAATAAAGGGGTTAGCTCTATGACGTCGATTGTTTTTCCAACCTCTCCTTACAATAAAATACAAGTGAGTGCTGAGCAGCCTTTGTCGCTTAGTGACGTTAAGTTAAATAATATAGCAATAGAAAAATAACTTCCAAAATGACTCTATATTATTATAGAGTCATTAATCATTCTCTAAGGCTATGCGATATATGAGTAGCAATTATCGACTATTAAGTGTCATTTTGTTTGTTTATTTTATGGCATGGTCTTTTTCATTTTCATTATTTCCTATTTGGCTTAGTCAAGAAGTCGGCCTCAATAGTGCTAAAGTCGGGATTATCTTTAGCATTAATTCCATCATGGCTTTACTCGTGATGCCTTGTTACGGCATTTTGCAAGATAAACTCGGTTTACAAAAAACACTGCTTTACTTCATTGCATTTTTCATCATGTTGATTGGCCCGTTTGTAAGTTTTGTATACGCGCCACTACTACAAACGCAGTTTTATCTGGCTGCTATTTTAGGCGGTGCCGTTTTTTCATGTGCATTTTTAGCTGGAGTAGGAACGCTTGAAAGTTATATTGATAAACAAAGTCGCTCGACCAACTTTGAATTTGGTAAAGCTCGAATGTGGGGGTCACTGGGTTGGGCTATGGCAAGCTACTTTGCCGGTTTATCCTTTAATTTATCTCCTAGTTTAAATTATTGGTTATCAAGCATTGCGGCGGTTTGCTTAATGGGTTTTTTAGCCTTTGTTAAGGTCGCACAAAATCAGCGTGAAATAGCGCCTTCTCGAACTTTTTCTCCTGTAAAACAGCTTACAGCATTTTTTAAAATCGCAGGGCTTTGGCGTTTAAGTGTATTTGTGATCGGTGTTAGTTGTATTTATGCGGTATTTGATCAGCAATTTGCTATTTATTACACCTCTTTTTTTGACACCCCAGAGCAAGGTCGAGAGTTTTTTGGCTATTTAACTTCAGCGCAAGTTATTCTTGAAGCGGCTATTTTGTATTTAGCTGTTAAATGGGTGAATTATGTGGGCATTAAAAATTCGTTGCTGTTAAGTGGTGTATTGATGGCGATACGAATATATTGCTCGGGGATTGTTAGTGACTCTATCAGCATTAGTTTATTGAAATTATTACACGCCATTGAATTACCGCTGATGCTGATTGCGTTATTTAAATATATCAATATGCATTTTGATGCGCGCTATTCAGCGATGATCTATATCATTGGTTTTCAATTTACTACGCAATTGGTGGCGTCAATGTTAGCCGTCGCGGTAGGTGTTGTATATGATCATGTAGGCTTTGCGTTAGCCTACCAGTATTTGGGTTTGGTTATCTGTGTGTTTATTGTATTATCGCTTTTTACATTAAAAAAAGATGTTATTAAAACGAATCACGAGCAATCAATTTAAACGGTAGGCTGTGATGAACAATATCAGTACGCTGGTCTATGAGGTATTCCATTGCCCAACGTCCCATTGCATGATGGGGTAATGCCATGGTAGTTAAATTCGGTTGTAATAATTGTGGAATACTGCCCCAATCATCAAAACTTGCTATACCAATATCCTTACCAACGATCATTCCTTTATCATGCACAACAAAGTAAATTTCTAGCGCCATGGGATCTTGACCACAAATAATAGCATCAGGTTTAAACTCGTCTATTACTCTCGCTGCAGACTCTCTCGAAGTAGAAATCTCACTACCATCGGCTTGACCAATAATCACCGATTCAATGAGTAAATCATCGAGTGGTAAGCCGTGCTTTTTAAATGAATTTATAACGCCTTGTTTGCGACCTTTGGCTGCAATTATATGCTCATTTAAGTTTAAAAAAGCAATTCGGCGATAGCCTTTGCGTATTAATGCATCGGTAATATCTTCACCTGCTTGCTGTTCATCAGGGACTACACAAGGGAAATTATTCACAGCAGGAAAACAGTTAGCTAAAATTGTTGGTATTTTTTTTAGTTCATCAGCTACCACAACTTGGCGATGATACATTGCTGAATATATAACGCCCTCTACGCGATACTCTAAAAGGCTTTCTATAGCTCTGTCTATACTCGCTTGGGTTTCGTTAACATTGAGGATCAACAGTTCTTTATTTTTCTGCCACGCAATTTCTTGGGCACCACGAATAATATCAAAAGTATAAGGAACACTAAGCAGTTCATCAGCAATAATTGCGTAAATGTTTGAGTTTTTACGTCGCGTTAAACTTGCCGCACGATTAGGACGATAACCTAATTCTTTTATCGCTTTAAGAACCTTCTCGCGGTTAATATCTTTGACTGTTGGATCATTATTGACCACTCGCGATACAGTTTTAAATGAAACACCTGCGTGGACAGCGACTTGCTTAATTGTAACCATACTAGAATAAGACCCTCTGTGAATAAAAACAGTATAACAGCAGATTGCACTTTATTTATATGTTTTTGTTAAGGTTTGAGTTGTCGTTGTTATCTAAAGATAAACTTATTCAGAGGCTTACTTTTAAGTTATTGAGGCGAATTATACTCATGATGTAACAACATGGGTCAGATATAAAAAGGGCTGATACAAATTTTTTCAAAATTTACAGTAGCTATAAACTAGACACCTATTTAGGAGTTAGGTGATATGAAAGTAAAAGAGTTTCGTAAACATCAGAAGAATTTAAAATAAAACTAACATAGGTTTCACGAAACATAATCGGCTAGCCTGAGGTTTCTAACCTCCAGTTATCACACCATCGTTCATACAGGTCGCGAGCATAGTAGTGATAAATCAGCGTCCATTGAGCACCCAGCGAAAATAAAACCAAATATAGTATTTAAGTGTTGTAGCGCACAGAGTTGGGGAGCTTTATAAACTAGGCTTTAAATCTCGGCCTTTTACATTAACGTGAGAGGCGAGAACTCTGAGGCAACTATGCAAAATCCAACTCATGATAAAAAAGTAGATGATAAAAAGTCTGCTGAAACACTAAAAAAAGAAGCGGCAAGCAAGCGCGCAGCTTTAGAACCTGACACGAAAAAATCATACAGAAAACCCCAGCAAAAATAATAGAGTCGTTAATTATCTAACCAGTTTTCGCAAAGCATTATTTGAGCTTAATTAAGGATTGAGTGGCATTATCGACAGGTAGATTCGATAAATATACAAGGAGCTAGATAATAGATGTTCTCTACTATTTGTGGTTCTTCACTCGTTGGTGAGGGATCATATTCTTGTTGTTTAAGGCTACTGAGAGCGCTATGTCATTAATAACAGAAGACAAAAATAATGAAAGTAATGGTCTAATTAAACGGCTAGGTAAATATCAGTTGTGGCTTCCCAATGGCAAGTATAAAACCAGCTTTGTTATTTTAGCAGTGCTGTTTTGCTTTAGTGCTTTATACACCGCTTTGTTTACTGTACCCAGTGATTCGGTGGCGGTAGTATTAAGATTTGGCAAATTTAGCACTATTTTACCATCGGGTTTACACTTTAAACTGCCTCTTGGTATCGATAGAGTTCATATTGTGCCAATCAAACGCCAACTAAAACAAGAGTTTGGCTTTTCTACTCCCGGCGCAACCGATCCTAATCAAAATGTGACTATTAATAATAATATATTCTTTACTGGCAAGCGCCGTGACGTGCAGTTACGTAATCAATTGGGCGAAACGCAAATGGTGACTGGCGATTTAAATACAGCCCTTGTTGAGTGGGTGATCCAATATCGTATTGCAAATCCTAAAAATTATTTGTTTGAAGTGCGTGATCCTGCCGGTACCTTGCGCTATGTATCAGAATCGGTGATGCGAGAAGTAGTCGGCGATCGTACCGTTGATGAAGTTATTACCATTGGTCGTCAAGAGATTGAAGTTGAAGCACTGCGTAAGATGCAAGCATTAGCGAGTAAATATGTGATGGGGATCAGCATTGACCAAGTGCAGCTAAAAAATATTAATCCACCAAAAGCCGTACAAGCATCTTTTAATGAAGTAAACCAAGCGCAACAAGAAAAAGAAAAGCTGATCAACGAAGCGCGACGTGATTACAATCGCATTATTCCATTGGCTGAAGGTGAGCGTGACCAACGTATCCGTGCGGCTGATGGCTACCGACTAAAACGTGTAAATGAAGCGCAGGGTGATGCGCTGCGCTTTAACGCCTTATTTGCTCAGTTTGAAAAAGCGCCTGAAGTGACTCGAAAGCGTATTTATTTAGAAACAATGCAAAAAGTAATGCCCACAGTTAGCGAAAAAATCATCATTGATAGCAGTGCGCTAGATGTACTGCCTTTGCTTAATCTAACACCACTTAAAGGCCAGTGAGCATGAGACATTATCTATTGTTTTTTCTTGGTATTTTATTAGCATTTATTTTAGCGGCATTAAATAACGCTTTGTATACAGTTAACGAAGTAGAGCAAGTTATTATTACTCAGTTTGGCCGTCCTGTTGGCAACCCTATCACTGATGCGGGTATCAAAATTAAAATGCCATTTATTCAACAAGTAAACTCAATTGATAAACGTGTGCTGGAATGGGAAGGCACTCCTTCTGATATGCCAACTAAAGATAAGCTTTATATTTCAGTCAGTTTGTTTGCCCGTTGGCGAGTGACAGATGCATTACAATACTTTTTACGGTTAGGTGATGAACGCAGTGCACAATCAAGGCTCGATGATATCTTTGGCAGTGAAACACGTAATGCAGTTGCTAAACATGAGCTGATTGAAATTATTCGTACCTCTAAAGACCGCCAGCCTCTTCGCGATAAGCTATTGACTGAGGCCGAAAAGGCGCAAGATATCGGAAGTTTAGTACCAATACATATTGGTCGTTTGCTGGTGGAGCAAGATATATTTAATGCAGCGGCAGAAAAAGTCAAAGTGTTTGGTATTGAGTTACTCGATATTCGTTTTAAGCGTATTAATTATAATGAGAGTGTCCGCCCGAAAATTTATGAGCGAATGATCAGCGAGCGTCGGCAAATAGCTGAACGCTTTTTATCAGAAGGTAAAGGTGAAGCGGCTAGAATTTTAGGTAATCGTGAGCGAGATTTAAATAAAATTCAGTCAGAAGCATACCGCGCAGTAGAAGAGATCCGTGGTTTAGCCGATGCAAAAGCTGCGGCGATTTATGCCGACGCTTATAATCAAAATGCACAAGCGGTTGCATTTTATGCGTTTATTCGCTCATTACAAGCATATGAGTTGGTACTCAATGACAATACGACACTGGTATTATCAACCGACAGTGAGCTATTTAAGTATTTAAAAAACACCGATACACAACCAATACCAGGCAATAATTAGTCGCAGGTCACAGTGTAAATAGGAAGGTTAGTGAGATGACAGTAAACGCCAGCAAGCTGGCGTTTTGGGGGATGTTTTGTTTAATTGGTTGCCAGCTTTTTAGCTTTGGCTACTTTTGCCCAGTAACCCGCTAGTTCGTAATGTTGATATATAGCTGTTTCAAACTCGGGAGTTATTTGCAGGTTATAATCATACTCTGGCGCATCTTTTATTACTTGGCGGTTGAGATCAACGCTGATGGTATTGTCGAGCCAGCATACTTCGCTGATCCACTCTGGTGGCACGAGCACTTTATGTCCACCCCACCAATTACTGGTATCGATGATCAGATAACGCACCGCCCACGTTGTTTCTTCTACTAATAATCCAGAGACATGACCAATATCACCATCATTTGCATTAATATGATAGCCAATAACCTCTTTGCAACTGCGTAAATTTGGATCTGCTTTTTTATTATCTTCACTTTTAACATTATGGTGAGTTAGTTGTGCGCTGCGTGCACCTGCTTCTGTATGTGGGAGGTGTTGGTGGTCACGGTACAATAAATAAGGGTAAATACCGCCTCCCCAAAATCCTTCGCCTACCCAATAATAAGGGTAGCCATAATAATCGAGTAAGCTGGCCTCATTTTGCCGTGACACGGGTTTATCGTTATCGATAGTTGGGCTGTTTTTAACTTGTTCTTTACTGATCAACACAGGCAGAATTTTTTCTATCCAGTTTGGTTTTTGAACCGCAATTGGTGAGATCAAAACCTGACGGCTGGATAGCCAAGAACCTGTTTCAACAACAAAATAGCGGATCACCCATGCTAAATCATCGAATAGAAAATCTTTTTCTTTACCGATCACACCATCGGTAGCAGCGATAGCGCAATTTTCAAGATCTTTCATGCTACGTAACATAGTAGTTATCCTTTTTAATGGGGTCGACAGTATAAAGTGTTGGCGTGTTTTAGAGCTGATATTGAGGTTGCCAACTAGGCGATGATTTGAATGAACCGCTTTAGTTTTAGCTTATTTGCCGCGGTTGTCTGTGCGCTGCAGTACACAGTCAAATTAGCGAGTTAATTACATGAATGCAGTAATGACCAGTATGAATCGCTGCTTTTTATTATTGACACACAGTTGTTTTGAGTTCGATAACGAACAGAACGTTAGCCTCTTACATAATAAAGTGATGGTAGGTAGTGAAGAATACACTTTACCGCCGATGGTGATCGCTCCACTTAATACTGAGGATATCCTAATGGATAAATACTTTTCAAAAATACTATGTGTTGTTGCAATACTGATGGTTTCACAATTAACTGGTTGCTATAAATCCCCAGAAATTGCTGCGGAAAAGCCGCCAAAAAGTACGGTGGCTAACAATGTTTTAGATATCGATGTAACTACAAACGTTAAAATGGCTTTAATGAATGATCCTATTCTCAGAGCATTTAATATCGAAGTCATTACGAATAAAGGCGATGTGCGTTTAATTGGTATTGTTGATAGCCAAAGCCAAATTGACTCAGCAATGTTAATTGCCAAAGGTGCTGAAGGTACGCATGCTATTCATGATGAACTGACTGTGAAAAGGAGTTCGTTATGAAAGGATATCTAATCGTGGGGGTTATAACCGCTGTTTTTGCTGTTACAGCAGTTGCCCAAGAAGATGAACGCGAAGGCGAACACCATATGATGATGGGCAAGATGATGCATGATAAAGAAACATCGCATATGGAACCAAAAATGCGGCAAATGTTTTCGCTAATGCAACAGATCGAAAACGAAAATAATCCACAAAAGCGTGAGCAGCTAATGGAACAACATATGAACTCAATGCGTGCAAATATGCGGATGATAAACGACCTAAATGAAAGTGGTGATGATTCAGAGTCAGAAACTGAGGGCGATGAACGTATCAATAAAATGGAAGGTCAGCTGAGAATGATGCAAGTGATGATGGATCAAATGATGGAACACAGCAGCTACAGTGAAATGAAAATATTACAAAAACATAGAGATAAGTAACTAGGGCGTGTTGACCTTTTGTGATTAATTTTGCAGCAGTGTGTTTGGTATTTAGGCAAGGCAGAGCCTATGTAGTGTGGTTGTTCCCCATAAATAGGCGATAACGCAGCATCAATGCCAAACACG
>NZ_JACJEV010000019.1:0-89386 GCF_014164235.1 Pseudoalteromonas sp. SG44-17
AAGCTAACGCTACTCAACAAGTGACTGATGCACCAAAGCCAAAAGCTGATAATGCACAAAATGTGAAAGCTACTGGTGTTGGTACAGGCAATACGCCGCTGAATACGGCGGCTACGGCTTCAACTGCTCAAGCTGACGCCCCCCAACAAGTTAATGATGTACAAAAAAAGGAATTAGCATCAAATGGTGAAAGAAATGAAGTTCTGCAAAGCAGTAATGAAAGTAAGCCACAAGTAGATAGCGCTAATAACGCTAACGTAGGGCCAGGTACTCAGTCTATGACTAGCGATGTAACCGCAGAGCCACCAGCGACAAACAATGAAGTTATTGGCAATGCAGAGCAACAATCTGAAATGTTAGATGAAAGTGACGCAGTTAGCGGTACAGATACACAAAAAGAAACTAGTTTTGATGCGCATCCTGCACCACATTCAATGATGAGTGAAAATGCAGGTGGCGTGGACACTGGTAGTCATGGTGTAAATGATAGTAAAAACAATGCACCTATTAGCGAAAAAATAGAAACAACACTTCAAGGTGTTGATGCACAAAGCTCATCTAAAGCAGCAATAACTTCTGAATCAGATGTAGAGGAATTACCAATAGATGCTATGCAATTTCTAACTGATAATGAAGTTGGTCCTAAAGAGTTTGAAACAGACTCAGGTGAAAAATATACCCGCGTGGGCTCGTTAGGTTCTGCAGATGATCCAATTGGTAATGTATACGTTAATTCCGATGGTAATGCATTTTTCAATGATGGGTTTAGTTCAAAATTACAGGACTATGGTGATATATCCGGTATTGACTATGTGAAACAGAAATAAAAAAAGCCCGAAAGGGCTTTTTTTCTGAACGGTCGCGCGAATTTTCAAAATTGTTATTATGGTAAAAATTATACAGATAGGCTTTGATTATGAATAAATATACGTTTGCAGTTGCTCTACTGGGGTTAATTCATTTCAATGCACCAGCAAAGCAAATTGAAGTAAGTGTTTCAACTATCGGCCTTACTGAACATCAGGTTAGAGAAAAGGTAAAGCTGGAAGCTCGCTGGTATTCGGCCAAGAATTTACCAGTATTGATTTCCGGCAGTGAAAAAATAAACTCGACTGGTGAATACAGCAGAGAAGTAACCGCTTTATCAGCAGCCGCGTTAAATATTACGATATTAAACGAATATTGGGATAACGAAGCTGGGACTTTAACAAGTAAGTTAGAAGTCACTCAAAATACAGATATAAGTGAACATGTATTTGGTAGCTTACTGAAGAATGACACTTTAAAAAAACAGTTACGTAAAGCATATGAAAACTTAGATAAAGTTTTGAAGGTGAACTCAGAATATGATTTTACCACTGCGAGTAGTGATATGGGTATGCTGGATACGGTTTATAACGTTTTGTATATGCGAAATAGTTACGAAGACTCAATGCGGGTGAAATCATTATTACAGAATGATTATGAAAGTTATGTTTTAAATAAGTACATCACCCCGTATTTTAATTCATTGGAGCCTATATCGATTGATGTTGACGAAAAAGGGTTGGTTATTAAGTATGGGAGTAACTTTTATGAAAAGCTCTCAAAGAGCTGTATGTCACTTGTAAATGCATTCTTCTTTCAAAATACAAGTTCAACTAACAAAGTTTCTAGTGATACCTGCATAGATGAGCCCATATTTAACCAATTAGATCTTTCATATAAGAAAAAATGGTATGCATATGCTTCGGACTACAAGGATGGCGAAATTGTAATTATATATCCAAGGAAATACTATGGTTCACAAGAATTAACGAGAATAATGAATGATCCTGTTAACGAGCTAAGAAAAATAGTTGTCATTAGTTACAAGGAAGATAACAAGGTTCGTTGGTAAATTTATGATCTGGTTTGCTTATAAAAATACCTATTTGAAGAAGTTTAGCCTGTTTAATGTACGTTTAACAGGCTAAACCGGTATGTATTTGAATTCAAATAACATGTTAGTAAAATACTGATCTACTCTATTCTTTCGGGATAATGATATAAGTAACCTTGAGCAAGTTCAGCCCTAGTTTTCTTTGCAATCAATAACTGCTCCTTTGTTTCAATCCCTTCAATAACTACTTTATGGCCCCTGTTTCTAATTAAATCGACTAAGCGATAGAATTTAATCGCGTTAGCTTTTGATTTTGTCGCCTTTTGTATTAACGATATATCCAATTTTACAAAATCTGGGTTAATAGAATTTAACGATTCAATATTAGATAACCCTACCCCGTAATCATCAATAGCAATTTGAAAACCATGCTTTTTCAAATTAGCTAAATTCTTTTCAAATATAACTTCATTGTGTTTGGCTTCACACTCAGTAACTTCTATGACTATTTGTGTGTGAGCTAATAACTTTGATAGCCGGTTACTGCAAAGATTAAAAGAAATGTTAGCAATCTCACAACGAGAAAAATTAATGAAAACCCATACATTACGCTGTTCAGCTATTTTTTTTACGGCAGTTATTTTCAAATTTGTTAATTCTACCAAGTTATCAATAAAGAAATCTGATGAAAATGGTTTGCTATTCTGAACGATAGTCATTTGGCGACGTATTAATAATTCACACGCAAGCACTTTACCTGACTGTAAGCCCACGATTGACTGAGAATAGTAATTTACATTATTCATTAATGTATTCCACCAGCTCAACAGGAATTTGATAAAGTAAAAAGAATGTAGATTTTAGGGGGGCATTTTCTTTGTTCTTTATAAAGATACGATGCAACTTACCCTCTTGCCTGGTTGTGACAATAAACGCGTCAATATGATGGAATGTTAGACCTAAAATTGTCAGTGATAATGATGTATTAGATAGCTTTATTCGCACTAGCAACACAATCACCGAAAGAAAAGTAGGTATAGCAAGGTCATTAGGGGGGGTGCTTTGATAACCAGTAAAGTAATGAAGCATCATTAATGGCCACAATATGCCGATACTCATTAAAATGATAAGGAAAGCTCTAAAAGGTGGTGATATTGAAAATAAATAATAAGTTCTATTCATAATTACTCCATAAATTTTCAATATTATAAAGCGGGGTATTTGAGTATTGAAATTTTACACATGGGTAAAATAGGCTCTGTAAGTTTCGGCTAAGAGTTATTTTTTCTTTAAGATAGCTTTGGTTGATCTAAGAGAGAAGTTCTATAAGTCCAATTCTAAACTTAATCTTTAATTTTTGGATTCAAAAAATTTAAGATTTGATGGTTCAATGTAATGAGAACTATTATTAGTTTTCAGTGGGTTAATTTGATTGCATGAAAAAACATTACAGTGCTTGTTAGATTTTATCCGTTAAATCGCTTATTATTAAGTTTGAGTGCATAAAAAAAATTGCGAAAATGCATGACTAGACGTAAATTAATATAATTTAAGGTATACAAATGATGCCATCTACAAACTCAATATCTAAACTAGGGTTAGAGGAAGCTGCAGTAAAGCTTTTTCAGATGGGTATTCGTTCTGCAACAGATTTCCAAAAGTTGTGTAACGGGCAGTTTAATGGATTGCAAGGTCGTCCAGCAGATATTCCCTCTAATCCAATGATGTATTTTAAAGAGATCAGCAACTTTAAAGAGTTTCTTAAACTCGGTCAAAGACTAAGTGAAGAAATACAGGCTGAAGAACAGCCCGAAGAAATAAACACAGATGAACGTGATGTAATTTCTTATGAAGATCTAAAGCAATTGGTGCGAAAATACAACGTAACCTCGATACGCCAGTGGAAAAAGGTTGTGAAGGAAGATAAATTACCGGGTTCGTTCCCTAGCTCTCCACAGGCTTATTACGAGGATTTTGAAGGCTGGGATTTGTTTCTTGCGCCTAAAGCGTCCCGTTTTTTAGAATGGGATGAAGCAAAAGCCTTGGCAAAAAGCGTCCGTATAGAACATGGTTTAAAAAACGCTTATGATTGGCGCTGGCTTTCAAGGCAAGGCCATAGACCAGCAGAGTTACCGAGTGCGCCTGATTATTATTATACTCAGTTCACAACATGGAAAGATTTTTATGGACTGGAGTAAACATATTTGTAATAGCAGTAAAGCTCAATTGCTTTACTGCTTATTTTTTTCTTTCAAGTAAATATGTAGACGCGGTATTAATGGCTCTACTTTGCTAACCACCTCTTTTCTACCAGCATAATCCCCCAATGGTTTAAACTTAAACGTATCAACACAGTTAATTAAGAAAACAGGCGAATGCGCGTGTAAATCTTTTCTGAGGGTCATTTCGGTACCGTTATTATTCGGGTTTTTTGGTTCGTTGAAGCGCAATTTCAAAATCGGTGTCGCTGGCGCTTTTCTAATTATGTTAAATAGCGCGTTACTTGAAAAATGACTGATAAGCTTACGCTCTTTTTGAATATGAAGCGCAAAGCCTGCTTGTGAATCCGAATTATTGCCATGGTTAGGTGCATACGCCAAAGAGCGGTCTATTTTCTCAATGACCTGCTGCTTACTCAGTGTTTTAATTTGTGACTTATGTTCCCATGAAAAGCGAGCACTCAAAATATCCTTTTGAATAAAGACTGGGTGTGTTCGTGTTGCCATTGGAAATATGAGCCCTGGTTCAGCGTCGTGCACAATCTCAAATCGTTGATCAACTGATTTAGCCAAGCGATGAATAACATCTTTGAGTTTAACCTTTTCTGCATTGAGGTTATCAAATAAGGTGGCCAACCTTTGCATATACGTAAAGTCGCATTGAACATTGACGAGGCCCGGTAATTTAATTGAATAGCGGGTTGATTCATTATTTTGTGCGCGAAATTTACTGATGTGCGAAATCGTCTTTTGAATTGCTTCATTACCGGTTTGGTGAATAACATCAAACGGCGCATCTAAAAGAGCTTGTTGATGTTCATCATTGAATTTCAAACGAATGCGAGACTGTACCAAGCTTCGACTTTTGGCTATGTCTTCAGTAATGGTAGGCAGGACGAATATATCTGCACCAATTGAGTCGGTATTTTCTTTAAGTGCGCAGGTTAAAGCATTGACAGCATTAAGCACTTCATTGTATTGAAATTTAAAATCGCCCCGTGTTGTTTTGATTAGTTGATCCATAATGCCTCTTACTGCCCAATAATGACTACAACATGCACATATTATATACCACCTAATACGCGCTCTGACACATTTTTGTATAATATTTAGCTTGTTTTACCCTGATAGCCTGTCTTATTTCCTTTTTATTTATTATTACTTTTTCATCTTTATTAGGAGTACGGTACAAGCGGCGCAGCAGGAAGAGTAAAGATATATCAATAAAACAGCTACCCGAAGGGTTAAGCTGTTTAATCATGTCTTTAATTAATATGTATGTTGTAGTCATATACATGGCTTAATTCAATTTCATTCCCTTAATTTATAAAGCTAGTTTACTACTCAAACTCAACGACTTTAATTTTTACAACACCCCTTTTTGGTATCTCTAATTTTTTAGCTTCTTTGCTATTCCCTTTACTATGCACCTATACACTAATCAAACACTCATTGGAGTCTACATGCTCATCTCTATTATCTCCGCATCGATTATGGCATTGGCCACCAGCGGCAACCTCAATATAGATACGGCTTTACCCACTGACAAACCAACCTTCTTACACCATGAACAAGCGTTCATTCTCTCGTATGACCTAACCGATACTGATGTAGAACTTACGTGGGATGTTGCTCCTGGTTATTATCTTTATCAAGACACCATTAAAGTAAATGAAATCTCTAAAGACGCACTTCAATTTACCAGTACGCCCGTTTCAACCCATGATGAATATTTCGGAACCACTATGATTGTTAAAACGCATGCTGCAGCACACTTCGCTAAATCAGCCCTTAAACAGACTACGTTTAGTGTTTCTTATCGCGGTTGTGCTGAAGCAGGCCTGTGTTACCCACCCGTTACTGTTGAAATTAACTTATAGGACACCTGAACATGTTTAAAAGTCTTTCTATTATATCTTTGGCTCTATTAGCCTCAGCCTGTTCAAACACGATTGTCGTTGAAGAACAAAAAAGTGTGGTTAAAGTAGCAACCAAACCTTATAAACCCACCTTTCATTTTGTCGAATTCGAATTCGATGCTGCGGAACCAATCAATGTTAAGACTATGGCTAAACAACTCGCGCCACACATTGCCCACTTAACCGCTAATCCTAGTCATTTTGTTTTATTGCAAGGCGCCGGTGATGATTCGGGGTCCTTTAATTACAATTTCAAGCTTGGAATGTCACGCGCTACATTCATAGAAAACTATTTACTCGAGCGCGGGGTTTTACAATCGCAAATAAAAGTAAGCTCTGTTTCAAAAGCAAATAGCCACTTAAAGCCATACGCGCGTACAGTTCACTTAAGCTATTAATTGCACTGTGCCTGCGAACCCCACTCTGTGGGGCTTCATTTGTCAGGTAAGTGAAACGTTTAAGGTTTTATTTATTCATGCTTAATCATTAATTATATTTTCTTACACACTACTTATAGAGGGTTATTCTGAGCATTGTGTTATATTCCGCACGAATTTAAATCACTACTATTTTCTTATTGGTTAGCACCTGTTTTAAGTCAGTATTACCAATGTGTATTAAGTGTTCTTAAGGAACCGTGATGGCAATAAGAGCGTTGGCCTATAAATGGGTAAGGATCTTATTTAGGTGCTGGAAAACAGGAAAAGCTTATGATGAATCAAAATATTTAAAAGCACTAAAAGAGAAAGGTTCTCCTCTTTTAGTGGTAGAAAAAACTTGTTGAATGCCTCAGGGCGTGAAGCTGTCTTTCCGGTTTAACTCATTTCTGCCCCAAAACGTGTTTAGGCGAATGCCTCAAAAGAACGATAACCGGACACTGAAAAAGTTAAATTTTTACTGCTTTTTTGAGTAGAAGCCTAGTATTGACCAATAACATTATTAAACGCCGTTTTGGGGCAAAATAACATGCTTAATTTCTAGCTGTTTTAATTACTTGTTTACAAAGGTAATTATTGGTGAAATTATCAGTGTATGTAATATACGCCGTTTTGGTGTGTTATAAACCACCAAAATGGTGTTCAATAAGCTGTTAAATTTCAAGGAGTATCCGTTTGAGTGCGTTGACAGAACTAACTCAGTTGTTTTCAGATGAAAAATTCGTGCTCTCAGTATTCACAGCTGCGTTTACTGTCGTATACGCGGTTACAGCGCAACGGATACTGTTCAGATCAAGAGAGCGACGAAAGGATAGAAAAAGTAGACTCTGGGAGACTTTGTCTGCTGGCTTTTCAAATGGCACGTTAAATACAGTTGATGATGTAGTAAATATTTATAAGGGAATACACGAGCTAGGTGGTGAAGATGTCAGTTATAGAGCTGGGCTAGCAAAGTACCTAAGAGAATATTTGGTTAACGTAATATCCTCTAAAGACCGTGAAGCCGATGAAATATCAGCAATAAAGGATAAGGTTACGGGAATAATTGATGCTATTGAAACTGAGAGTCCGTATTCAGATGTCCCAGCGGCAGAGAGAAACTTGATTGTCGATGTTCAAAAGTTCATTGCCCACAATGATCAAGAATCAGCAAGGGAAAAGTTATCCGATTTGGCTGGCTTAATCGAAGTTAGGCAGGATTCACTTGACCGAGTTCAGGCTTCAAATAAATGGTCTGTACCCCTAGCCGTAATTGGTTTGGTCTTGACTGTTGTCTTTGGTGTTATATCGCTAATCAAGTAAAAATTTAACAAGCGCATGTTGTCGGACTGGTTTTCCGCTGCGCTCCAAACCAGCCGTAAATGCGGGCGTTTATAGCTTAAATCTCGATTAAACAGTATCACCCCAATTTTGGAGAAAATATGAATATCTTAAAATTTGAAATCTTAGACCTGAAAAGTGGGGATAAGGTTGTAAAAGTTGAAGGTCAAGACATTCACGTCAGTAGATCTTCGGGCGAATACGTTATTTATAAGCTGAAAATGGACAAGGATGGTGGGGTTATAGACTTCGATGTATTTGCAATAACACAAGGCAGTGGTTCTTTCGATTTAATAACTGATGCTGATTTGAACGATCTCGCTGAGTTATGGGAAGAATAAAATGGGCAACTCTCCTGAAACTACTGACTCAAGCAAGGAGATTACAGAAAATGATAAGGTTACTGGCTCTGTAATTTATAGGCGTGTTGATCCAGAAAAGAAAAAGGCACTAAAAAAACTGATAAAAGAAACAGCAAAAAAACATGGCTTGGTTGCTCACATTTTTGAAAGGAAGTAGTCATGGAAGAAAAAGATTTAATAGTTAGATTTTCTGGTGATAACTCTAAAGTAGAGGAAGCTTTCCATGAAATCATGGAACAAGCGGCTGAACTTGGTCTAATAGGTAATGACCTTAGTATAAACAAAGTTCCCGATAAGGTAGAAAAAAGCAAGTTAAGGAATAAATCAGCTTCTGACATTATGGTAAAAGTATCAGCAAGTGAAGAAAAAGCAGAAGCCTTCATGGAAGAGTTGCTCTCTATTGTTTCGGAAAGCCTAGGTCTTGATTCGCCTTCTACAGGAATAAAATTACTGGGTGAGGTTAGTGATGACGAAGAAGAGTAGTACTCGAAGCTATGCGCATTCACGGGCAATCGCATTAGCCAAAATTAGAGAAGTTTATAACTGTGAATTAAGATGTGGCTCTAGTTTGGATATACATGGACATCACATTTTAGATTACAGCCTAGGTGGAGAAGCAACTCCAGAGAACATACTTGTAGTTTGTAAAAAATGTCACGACTTAGTCCATGCAGGTGAAATAGTCGTGGACACATTTGATTATCGTCCAACAAAGCTATAACAAGGCGCTGCTACGGAAAATTTACTCGCTGGCGCTCCTAAATTTCCGCAGAGCGCGGCGTTATAAGCTTCTAGCTTCCAGAGGTATAAAATTGAAGAATTATTTTGAAAGTCCTTTTGCAGGTAAGTCTCTAAAAGAGCAAGTGACGAATCCAAATATTATAGTGGGTGAGCACAGTTATTATTCTGGTTATTATCATAACCATAGTTTCGATGATTGTGCACGTTATTTACTCGCGGATAGGACAGATATTGATAAGTTAATTATTGGCAGTTACTGCTCAATTGGTTCTGGTGCTGTGTTTATGATGGCTGGTAATCAAGGACATCAAAATAGTTGGGTTAGTACGTTTCCATTTTTCTACCAAGACAATGAAAACTTTGCTGATGCTAAAGATGGCTTTGAGCGTTCGGGTGATACGGTTATTGGTAATGATGTGTGGATTGGCACTGAAGCTATGATTATGAGTGGCGTATCTATCGGAGACGGTGCAATTATCGCAAGCCGTGCTGTTGTTACTAAGGATGTTGCACCATATTCAATAGTAGGTTCAAATCCAGCAAAACATATACGAAACAGGTTCAATGATACTGAAATCATACAGCTGTTAGAGATGAAATGGTGGGAGTGGAGTGAAGAACAAATTAAGGGGGCAATGGGCTTAATGTGTTCTTCAAATATTGGTGGTCTTTATGATTATTGGAAAACGTTAGCACGCTTATAACACATATGAGCCTTAACTCTGTCAATAGGCATTAGTTTTCTTTTTGACCGTTTTTATAAATTGACGGTCAATTCTAAATCAATAAACAAATTCGTTTACTTCGTATGTCGATGCGGCTGTTAAGCAAGTAGCTTACGGCAAACACATATAGAGGCTCTCTTATTGCGATCTCATCGCAGCCAGGTTTTTCCCATATCCTTTTGGGCTTACTGGGGCACTAGACATTCATCGGTTAACCTGATCATGGCACTATTCAAGGCGGCTGGTTTTGATGATCCAGTTAGTTCAAGGCTCAAGTCAGGTGTAAGCGACTTTGTTTATTGTATTAATGCACGCGTACTGAGCGTCTAATCGTAAGCGTCTAGCGAACCACACCTAGCATCGATGTTCTGATTATCTAAAAATACCTGCTCAATGATAAATTCGGAGCAGGTGATGAAAACTTACAGAACAAGCGCACAGTGGCAGCAGCTTTTGCTGCAACGCAGTACGTTTAGTGGTACTAATATTGAATTCTGCCAACACCATAATGTCGCTATTACGACTTATTATAAACAACGTGCTTTACTGGCAAAAGACCAGCCTAATTCCACCTTGCCAGTGCACACGCAGTGCCTTACATCATCACGTTTTGTCCAGGTAAAACAAACTACTGAAGTCTGCGCGCAAACTCGTCAAAATACGCTGCAGTTTGATACGCTAACCGGCCAACTCACGTTTCCTATCGATTTAGCGACGGCCGATATCGTTGCCATTATTAAAGGGCTAACGGTATGAGGATGTTCGTTGATGTACCCACCGTCTATTTATGTGCCGATGCCGTTGATTTTCGAAAATCAATTAATGGTCTGGCGGCGTTGGTGGAAGCAGAGCTTGAACTACCCGTGCTCAGTGGTGCGCTATTTGTGTTTTGTAATAAAGGCCGTGACAAACTCAAACTGCTTTACTGGGATAACACCGGTTTTGCACTGTGGTATAAGCGATTAGATAAGCATAAGTTCAAATGGCCCAAACTCATGTCACCCACCATGACCTTAAGCGAGCAGCAATTACACTGGTTATTATCGGGTTATGATGTGATTGGACACAGTAAAATTGATGTCGCAGGTAAGCAAATGCTTTAATATTTGCGATCGATTGATGATCATCAAAGTGAGTTCAGTTAGCACTGCAAAGCCTTTGATGATGCCTTAAAATAGGCGTCATGAAAAATGAACTCGCCCTTAAACAGCGCATTGCTGAACTTGAAAAACTGTTAGCGCAGAAGGATGCCCAGATTGCGGCATTGGAAGAGCGCTGGAGCTTGGCCCAACAAAAACAATTCGGCAAAAGTGCTGAAGGCTTTGCCGGGCAAGGCGAGTTATTCAATGAAGTGGAAGAAATTGTTGAGGAAGTTGAGGCAGAGCAACAATCCATTAGCTATACCCGTAAAAAGCCGGTGCGTAAGCCACTGCCAAAAGACTTACCTCGTGAGCAAGTTATTCACGACATCATCGACAAAACCTGTGATTGCTGTGGCGGTGAGCTACATAGAATGGGTGAAGATAAGTCAGAAAAGCTTGAGTTCATACCCGCTAAAATCAAAGTGATTGAGCATATTAGGCCTAAATACGCCTGCCGTCACTGTGATAAATCCTCAACTCAGACACAGATTAAACAAGCCTCAATGCCTGCCATGCCCATCAACAAAGGCATTGCAACCAGCAGTTTGCTCAGTCAGCTTATCACCAGTAAATACCAATACGGGTTACCGCTGTATCGCCAGGAAGCGATGTTTAAGCAATACGGTATTGAACTCAGTCGACAGACCATGAGCAGCTGGATAGACAAATCAGCCACACTCTTCGCGCCATTAGTTGAACGGCTTAAAGCCGAGCTGTTAAAGCAACCCACGCTGTTTGCCGATGAAACGCCATTAAAGGTGGTGAAATCGGACAAAGTAAACAGTTACATGTGGGTGTATTGCTCGGGTCGAGATTCACCAGACCCGAATAATCCTATCCCTAATATCGTACTTTACGACTTCCACAATAGTCGCGCGGCCGCCTGCGTGGTCAATTATCTTGATGGATATCAAGGGTACTTGCACGTGGATGGCTATCAAGCCTATGCCAGAACAGAGGCAACCTTAATCGGCTGCTGGGCGCATGCTCGTCGTAAATTTATCGACGCGAAAAAGCTACAAGGTAAAAACAAAACCGGCAAAGCGGATGTGGTATTGAGCCTTATCCAAAAACTGTACGGCGTTGAGTCACGCATCAAAGATAAAAGTGTGGATGACAAATATACGGCAAGACAAGAGGTTAGCCTGCCTATTCTTAGCAAGCTAAGAATATGGCTTGAGCAGGATCAGCCAAATTTAGTGGGGAACAGCAAACTGATAGAGGCAGCTAATTACCTGGCAAATCAATGGCACAAGCTCATACGCTATGTTGATGATGGCCGACTTAGCATCGATAATAATAGAGCAGAACGCGCGGTAAAACCGTTTGTGATAGGCCGAAAGAATTGGTTATTTAGCCAAACGGCTAACGGTGCCCATGCTAGTGCCACCCTTTACAGCATTGTGGAAACCGCATTATGCCGCATGCGGCATAAGGCTGTTTATACCGAAAGAAAAACTATGCCGAACACATGCTGCCCAATTTCATAAGTGTGCTGGTATTACTGTCATTTGACTGTAAGGATCCAGTTTCTATTCGGCATAGTTTAATCCTAGAACTACAAGCTGGTGAGAAAACCTAACAACTTATCGCTCGGTTTATAGTGAAGATCACTGTGCTTATTAAATGGCGCTACTTTCGCTAATGCTGCTTCCTTCAGTGCCATATGAGCATGTAAGTATCTTTGTGTCGTTTGTGTAGATTCATGTCCAAGCCACATCGCTATTACCGTGGTATCAACACCTGCGCTAAGCAGCTCCATTGCTGCGGTGTGTCGAAGCACATGAGGTGTTACATGCTTCTGCTTCAGCGATGGACATTGAATACTGGCATTAGCAGCATGTTTCTTTACTAAATACTGCACACTGTCTGCACTAAGACGATTGCCGCGTATTGTTGGAAACAGTATATCCTCTTCCATACCAGGAAGCGCTAACAGCCAAGTTTTCATGATACGAACAGCAGGTTTGGTTAAAGGAGTACTTCTTTCTTTCCGACCTTTGCCAAGACATCGGACATGCGCCCCTTGGTCAAGAAATAGGGACGTACTATTGAGCCCGATGATTTCAGAAAGACGCAGCCCTGTCTGTAACGCTAAAAAAAGTAGAGCGTGATCACGATGGCCTATCCACGTCGTTTTATCCGGACTTGCCAGTAATGCCTCTATTTCCGTTCGCTCCAAGAAGTGGATCAGCCTCTGCTCATGTCGTTTACTAGGGATAACTAATACTCGCTGAATTTGTGCGCTATACCCAGGCTCTTCGTATTCTAAAAAGTGGAAAAATGAATGAATGGCAGTCAGACGTAAATTTCTTGTGCGAGCACTGATTACTCGGTGCTCTTCAAGATCATTAAGAAATGCGCTAACTAATTCTGCGTTGATATCTTCTAGCGTTAGCGCAGATGGCGCTTTCCCTAGCTGTTTTTTTGCAAACACCAATAGCAGTCGAAAGGTGTCTCGATAGGAGTATATCGTGTTGTGACTGACGCGTTTTTGATTGATTAAACGAATAGTAAACCAACGTTCAAGCAAGCACGGAAATGCGGTAGTGGCTTTCATAGTTCAGCCTCCAAACGTGTTTCTAAGCGACGCGCAGCAAGTTCCAGTAGCTCTGGACAGGCAGATAAATACCAATAGGTATCACGCACACAACTGTGACCGAGGTAAGTAGACAATTTTGGTAACAAGGTGTCTACCTTTTCTCCAGTTCTATACCATCGTAATAGCGTATTGACCGCAAAGCTATGTCTAAAATCATGGATCCGTGGTCCTGAGCTAGCATTTGGGGTACGTAATCCAATTTGTCGTGATAAACGTAAAAATACACGAGAAACATACTGCGGTAATAAACGGCCACCGCGCTCTGCTACCAAAAAGTACTCACTGCAAGGAGGGTTAATAAGTTCATCGCGACGGCGATCATACTCGACTAGAATACGCTGAGTACTTGCATGTATGGGAACGTAGCGTGATTTTCCAAACTTTGTATCGCGTACAGTGAGAATACAGTTCTCAAGATCTACATCTTGGCGTTTGAGAGTCAAAGCTTCGCTGATACGCAAGCCTGTTGTCGGTAAAAGACCAAAGAGGCAATGGTATGTCCAGCGCCTTAATTTGTTTACCGGTTTAAGAGCTAATGCGGCCTCCAACAATGCCTGTATCTCAATATCAGAGTAAATGTACGGTTTAGCAGAGCCGCTATAGGATAAAAGTCCAACCGGCGGTACCTCTGTGTGTATGTCCATTGTTTGCAAGTGCCGAGCAAACCCGCGAACATAGGCCAGTTTTATAGCCCAGCTAGCATTTTTTCCAGGCGATTGGGTTGCCCATTCAAGTGCAAGTTTGGTAGTGACAAAAGTACTACTGTACTGCTCCATAAACGTAACGAAGCCTTCTAAATCTCTAGCTGGTTGAATAAACTTGTGGCCCAGTCCGCGTCTAAGATCCACATATTCATGTAATATTTTACGTAAGGAGATCATTGTGCTACTCCCGGCCATGGCATGGCTAATGCTCTTAATCCATCAATATTAACTTTGGCATAAATACGTGTCGAATCATGGCTCTTATGGCGAAGTAGTTGACCAATTTCGGACAGTGAAGCACCTGCTTGAAGCAAGTTAGTTGCAAGGCTATGGCGAAAAATATGAGTCCCTTTATGCTTTAGTGTTAACTCAGCTCGCAGTAACGCTGCTTTAGCAATTTGTGAGATCCCAGCAGAGCTTGCAAACTGAGAATGTGGCGCCAATGAGCGTACAAAAACTGAACGGCTATCAGTCTTTGGCCGTGCGTTTTGTAAGTAATCTGATAGCGCCGCACCCACTTCAGGCAGCAAAGGCAAAGCAATAAGCGTTCGACCCTTTCCTCGAATGTTGAGGTTACCAGCATGCCAGTTGATGTCATCTAACTTCAACAGAGCTATTTCATTCGCCCTCAGTCCTAGCCGACTTAATAGCATAAGTACTGCGTAATCCCTTAAGCCAACGGCACTGCTCGTGTCGCAACTGTTCAGCACCTTTTGAATTTGGTTAGAAGATAGATGTTCTGGGAGGGTGGTTAGGCTCCATCTTCTGATACTAGGTACAGCAGAAGACAAATTGTAGGTTGTATACCCCTTATATAAAAGATACCTAGCGAACGCACGTAGTGTCCAACACATATTTTTTGCAGAGCTAGGGCTTTGGTCATGTGCGTGTTGCACTAGAAATTGCCTTACATCTTGTCCTCTTAAGCTTGAAAAGCATGAAACACCATCAGGGCAACACTGCCAAAGAAACTTCCTCAGTGGTATTCGATGTCTGATGACTGAAGTTTCACAAAGTCCATGATTTTGCATCAAATGCTGTTCAAAGTCCTGAATGATCTGCGACAGATGATCTAACACAATCGTTGCTGCTGCTGCTGTTGCATTGAGCGCTCTTAGCACTATAAGAAGTCTAATAAGAGCTGCGTGATCAGACAAAAAAGGATGTCGATTTTTTTGCCTAAATTTTTCATATTGTAGTACTGATGCTTCGTTAACATCAGTCACCTTATACTTTTTACTGGCTAACCATGCGCTATAATCAGCAGCAACTCTAATGTTACGAGCGCCACTCTGGTAGCAGTGACCTTCAGTAATTAGATGCTCTGCATAAGCCTTCATATAAACGCCCAAAGGGCCCGTATGAAGTCGCGCTATTGTTTTTTTACACTTGAAAAATGCCGAAACACTCATAATCCTTCTCCGTAAATTAATTATTAGAAGTCAGATCACACTATGCCGAAGCAATCATATGCAAGTATCTTTGTATTATAGGGTTCTAGCCAAGTGATTCGGCATAGTTTTTCTTTCGGTATAAACCGCCAAGATAAATGGTCTAATCCCATTTAATTACATCTGTGCTTGCCTTGATGAACTGTGCCAGCCTGAGCCCGATATCGACAGCTTGTTACCCTGGAATTTTAAAACATAGGTGTAGTTCGCTAGACGCTCACGTCTAATCAAGGCAAGTGGCTTAGGTCTGTAGGCATATAATCAGGTTAAACCTTGCTGGTTATTAACTCACCCAATTGATTGATGCTCAGCCTTATGTCCAGTTAGATGTTCAGCTCACTCAGTACCGTGACTAACTCTTTAAGAATTTTGCTTCATCGAATACCGTCTCTTTTTTAAGCATGTAAAGAGTGAATGGGGTCAAATCTTGACTTCAGACATTAAAACCTTCGATGTCTGCTCATGGCACAGAGCCGACCTTCGGCTCTAACTCGTTTTTGTCCAAAAACGAGTTTAACCGACCGTCTGCTTCTCGCTCAAATAAGACCCCGAAAAGTTGCTCATATAGCTATCCGGGTTAACGCTTTCACAAAACAGAATATATTTCTGATAACTACCTTTGAAGCCCTTGAAACGGAAGTTTACTTTCGTTTTGTACTTTAAGATTATTAGCCGATGTCTAGTGAAAGCTGGGAAGTCCAATAAAACCGATTTAAGTTCTTAACGTTTAACATGTTGCATGCATCTCCGATGTCACTTCAGTTAATTAATTTCGAAGGCAGCTTTTTAGAAATTAACCCTGCTAAAATCACAAAACCAAAAGAGATCGCCAAACAAGCGGCTAATCCGTATAGTTGGAAAACCCAACCTGACAGCACCGTGCCAATCAAACGCCCCATTGCATTAGCCATATAGTAAAAGCCAACATCGAGGGAAACACCGTCGGCATCTGCCATGCTAACAATCAAATAACTGTGTAGCGATGAATTAATGGCGAACAGTACACCAAACAACATTAAACCAGTAATGAGCACTGTTTTTACTTGCCAATTAAAATACAGTGATAAGGCTATACCTAATGTAACCAGTGCCAGTAAACTCGCCCATTTGGTTGTTTCTATAGCAGGCGAAAACCCTTCTTTGAGATTCATTACCTTAGGTGCGATAGATTGTACGAAACCGTAACCAATCACCCATAGTGCCAAGAAGCCGCCTACCGTCCAATGATCCCAATTAAAGGCTTGCGACAAAAATACGGGCAGTGCGACGACAAACCAGACATCACGCGCACCAAATAAGAATAATCGTGCAGCTGACAAGATGTTAATTGAGCGACTCTTTGAAAAAATATCGGTAAACTTAGGTTTGCTCTTTGCTTTTCCTAAGTCACTTTTTAAGGCGTAAAGGCTGTAACACCAAACAAGAGCCAAAACACCAGCCATTAGCAACATTGCACCCTTGAAGGATAGCAAGGTTAACAGCAGGCCTCCTAAGAAAAAGCCAACACCTTTTAGGGCATTTTTGGAGCCTGTTAATAGCGCAACCCATTTAAACAGCGTGCCTTCTTGTCCTGCTGCAACCAATGCCTTAATCGAGCTTTTAGCGCTCATTTTGTTTAAGTCTTTGGCAATGCCTGAAAGCGCTTGTGCAATCATCACATACACAACGGTTAACCATTCAGCCGGAACAGCTAGCATTAGTAAGGCAATAACCTGAATGGCTAAGCCAATATTCATGGTTTTATTGAGCCCTAAACGAGCACCTAAGAAGCCGCCAACCAAGTTGGTGACAACGCCAAAGATTTCATAAAACAAGAACAACATCGCAATGCTAAGCGGACTATAGCCTAACGCATGGAAATGAAGCACCACTAACATGCGAAGTGCCCCATCCGTTAAGGTAAATGCCCAATAGTTACCTGTTATAACGAGGTACTGCTTTATATCGTCTGATAATGATGTCAAGCGCTTCATAGTATTACATTATCCCTTAATTGATAGGCCAACTTTACGAGCAAGCTCAGCCGTTCTATTCGCGTATCCCCACTCGTTGTCATACCATGTATACAGCTTTACCTGAGTTCCGTTGACCACCATTGTTGATAACGCATCGACGATGCTAGAACGTGGGTCGGTTTTATAGTCGATTGACACAAGTGGCTTTTCTTCATAGCCCAAAATGCCTTTTAACTCGCCCTCAGCCGCTTCTTTCATCCAAGCGTTAATTTCAGCTTCCGTTGTTGAACGCTCTACTTCAAATACACAGTCAGTAATTGACGCATTCGCCAAAGGTACACGTACCGCATGACCATTCAGCTTACCTTTCAACTCTGGAAAAATATGAGTAATAGCTGTTGCCGAACCTGTGGTTGTTGGGATTAGGCTCATGCCACACGCACGTGCTCTACGTAAATCTTTGTGCGGTGCATCGAGAATAGTTTGAGTATTGGTAATATCGTGGATGGTTGTCATCGAACCATGTTTGATGCCGATTTTATCCTGTAAAACTTTCACCACTGGTGCTAAGCAGTTAGTGGTGCAAGACGCTGCCGTTACGATTGCGTGTTGATCAACATCGTATAGGTGGTCATTAACCCCCATAACCACATTGAGCACACCGTCTTCTTTTACGGGAGCAGTGACAACGACTTTTTTTACACCTTGGTCTAAGTAGGCTTGTAGCAACTCAGTTTTCTTCATCTTACCAGAGGCTTCAATGACCAAATCACATTTAGACCAATCCGTATCGCTAATCGCTTTGTTTTGGGTCACACGGATAGCTTGACCGTTGATTATCACATTGTTGTCATCATTAGATACATCATGTGACCAAGTGCCATGCACTGAATCGTATTTTAATAGGTGTGCCAGTGTTTCTGCGTTGCCAGCAGGATCGTTGATTTGCACAAACTCAATATTTTGCCAACCAAAGGCAGCTCTAAGCGTTAATCGGCCCATGCGGCCAAAACCGTTAATACCAATTTTAATTGTCATAGTTAAACTCCTACTTTTTGATATTCATTAAAAAATGAAAGTTGCACAGGATTAGAAAGCGCCTTAGGGCGTACTTTCTGTACTTGGTTAATAATGCTTGTCTTGTTGTAACCTAACTCATACATCAGTATGCCAATCACTAAGCCCGTGCGACCTGAACCGCCTTTACAGTGAACGGCAACAGTGCCTTGATTGCGCAAAATAGCTAACACGTCATCAAGGTGAGATCTGAACGCCGTTGCAAAGTCATCATTAGGCGCATCATCATCTAAAATAGGTAACTGAAACCATTTTATGCCTTGTTCGTTACAAACTTGAGGAAGTGTTTCGGCCTCGTTTTTCTTTATTTCTGCGTCGTACATCAGAGTGACAATCGCTTGTGCTCCCGCATCTTTGAGTTGCTTTACCGATGTTGTTAAATCAACCTTTTTCGTTCCTGGGCATGGCGTAAATATAAAACTAGCGCCATTATCAAGTGTCAGTTTGTCATAAGGGTGAGTTTGCATAAGAATCCTCTTAATTATTCGTTAAACCAATGTTTTGTTCTGTTTACAATCGCTACGAGAGACAGCATGACAGGCACCTCCACAAGAACGCCAACCACGGTTGCTAGCGCTGCACCTGAATGCAAGCCAAAAAGAGAAATAGCTACAGCTACAGCCAACTCAAAGAAATTTGATGTACCAATTAAGCACGATGGAGCCGCAATATTATGTTGAAGCTTGATTTTTAGCGCAATAAAATAGGCAATGATGAAAATGCCATACGTTTGAATAACCAGCGGAATCGCGATTAGCAAAATATTGAGTGGTTGGTCTAAAATAGTGTTAGCTTGAAAGCCGAACAACAGCATAACTGTGGCTAATAAACCAATGACAGAAAATGGTTTTAACTTTTCTAACAAGGTTGTGATAGCCGTTTCATCACGACCTGAGCGGTTTAAACTTCTTCTGGTGAGTACGCCTGCGATTAAGGGTAGCAATACGTATAAGACGACAGAAATAAACAAAGTTCCCCAAGGCACATGAATATCTGTTACTCCCAGCAATAATCCTGCAATTGGAGCGAACGCAAAAATCATGATGATGTCGTTAACCGAAACTTGAACTAACGTGTAGTTTGCGTCGCCTTTAGTCAGTTGTGACCAGACAAACACCATTGCCGTACACGGTGCTACGCCAAGTAAAATCATTCCTGCGATATATTCTTGCGCAGTTTCTGGTGAAACAAAATCGGCAAACAATCCTTCAAAAAACAACCAACCCAATGCAGCCATAGAAAATGGTTTGATAAGCCAATTAATCACTAAAGTTAACACAAGTCCTTGTGGATTTTTGCCTACTTCTTTAATTGTTGAGAAATCTATTTGTACCATCATGGGGTAAATCATTACCCAAATGAAAACTGCAACAACCACATTGACATGGGCAACTTCAAGCTTTGCTATCGCTTCAAAAAGAGGTGGGTAAACAACCCCCAGTGCCATACCAGCAGCAATTGATATCGCAACCCAAACAGATAAATAACGTTCAAAAATCCCCATAGTCATATTCCTTAATTACAGCAGCTTGCAACACGCGTTGGGCGATCACCCATAGCATTCAATCTGGCTAGCTCTTGTTCAATAAAAATAGGTTCATTCACTACAGTTGAAGTGATGGTTTGCTTCATCCACTTTGGTAGTGTTGGATTAATTGAATAAAATACCCATTGCTGATGCTTTCTGTCAGATAAAATGCCAGCTTTTCTAAGCTGTGCTAAGTGACGGGATACTTTAGGTTGGCTTTCTTCATCTAGCGCAGTCATTAACTCACAAACACATGCTTCACCTTCAACAGCAATAATTAATAGACTTTTCAAACGAATATCATCAGCTAACGCTTTGTAAAAAGTAGTTGGTGTGATTGGCGCTGGTTTTTGCTTTTCCTGTATCAGCAAAAACATTTTGAGCCGTTCATTTAGCTCTTGTAGTGTTTTTTCAAACGGATTGGCTTCTTTGCGGGAACGTGGCTCAGGAAAATCCCATGCAAGACAATTAGTGCCATTAACTCGGCTATCGCATTCTTTTGCCGCTTTATCACACAGGGTAATAACAAAATCAAAATGGATATTGCTAACTTCATCAAGGTGTTTTGAACGTAAGCCATCAGTCCGTAACCCAAAGTGTTCAATAGCTGACAGCGTTCGGCTGTCCACATTATTTGGCTCAGTACCAGCGCTGTAAACCTCATACTCACCTTTTCCGTGATGTTTTAATAACGCCTCAGCCATGATAGATCTAGCCGAGTTTTCAGTGCACAAAAATAGAACTTTCATAACCACCCTCATAATAAATTTGTTATATAATAAATTTGTTATACCTGTAATGCAATACATTTTTTGAAACTGAAAGTTACGACTAATCCTTTGTGCCAAAATAACAGTTTCGCAAGCACATTTTTGTTTTAATAGATTTAGATGAACGTCCATTATTGTGGCTTAAGTTGTGTGAATAAGTAGTTGAGATGCTCTAACGCATTTTTTCAAAATCCTAATCAGTAATACATCCGCTATCCTCCATAATGACTTTTAAATAGGAGGTCACTATGAAACCAGAACTAAATCACAATGCTACTGGTGTGAAACGCCCTTTCAAGCTTGAAGAGATTTGGCGTATTCGCACTCGAATAGAAATTCAAAACAACTTGATGCAATTGGCCCTACTTAACTTGGCTATAGATAGCAAGCTAAGATCATGTGACTTACTCTCTTTAAAAGTTCGAGACGTCGCTACTCACGACCAAGTATTTGAGAGGGTTCAATTGACGCAGAAGAAAACAGGGATAGAAGTTCAATTTGAGATAACTCCGAGAACACAACAAAGTATTAGCCTTTGGGTTCAAGAAGTTAAATTGCAACCTAGTGATTATTTGTTTCGGAGTTTACGTCGCTCTAATCAACCAATAAGCTATTCATATTACAGGTCTATCATCAGGAGTTGGGCTGAGCAATTAGGGCTTGATTCTGACCTATATGGAACTCACTCAATGAGAAGAACCAAAGCGACTTTAGTTTATGCTCGAACCAAAAATATACGTGCCGTTCAGTTACTACTTGGTCATACAAAAATTGATAACACCATCAGATATTTAGGAATAGAGATTGAAGACGCCATTAAAATATCGAGAGAAACCGATTGTTGATTTAACGCAGGCAGTGTTCTTATACTGCCCTTGCCCCGAAATGAGTTACGTCTAGTATTACTAGCTAGACAATCAGAGAACTTTTCAATACATAAATTAATGGGAGAGGCAAAAGACAAGACCTGATCCCTGTTGCTCAAATAGACGGCAAAACGCCCTTCACTTTGTTGTAAAGGGCGTTTTTAGATGCAGAAATCGAGATTATTTCTCTCGCACGTAAGAGGTTTGAACCAAGGTTTCTAGTACTACTTCACTCTTGGTCACTTTGAAGTTCAATGGTTGTTTTAGTTCACCAAACAAAGGTGCGCCGCCGCCAAGTAGGATAGGAAAGCGAGTGATCACCATTTCATCGATCAGATCTTCATTGAGGAAGTTTTGAATAGTCACGCCACCGTCGATGTATAGATCATAAAATCCCTTAGCATTCAGCTCCGCGATAATGTCTTTCAATTCACCTTTGACTAAGAATAGTTTGCCTTCATAACCTTGTGGCACTTTCGTCATGGTGTTGCTCAACACGAACACTGGTTTTGTGTAAGGCCAATCGCAATCAAAACTCAGAACCACATCGAGGGTATTGCGTCCCATCACCAAGCCGTCAATTCGCTCCATCAACGCAAAGAAACCAGTATCAATATTGTCTGGATTTGGTACCGAATGTAGCCAGTCGAGTTTGCCTTGTTTATCTGCGATGAAACCGTCCAGACTAGTTGCAATAAATACGATGTTTGCCATAAGTACCTCATCAAATTGGTCGTGGTTGAGCGAAGCTAAAATATAGTTTAAAATTAATTCTACAATGAAGAATATTATTGAGTTTATCGGGAAGAGCAAATGGCTGTCAATGAAAAAAAACGTGGGCGACCAGTAGGGAAGCAATCACAGTTAAGTGCTGAGAGCATCCTAGAAACGGCTAAGTGTTTGATGAAAAGGGATGGAAAAGTCCCAAGTGTCCGTTCATTAGCAACGCAATTAAACGTGGATCCTATGGCGATCTATTATTACTTCAAAAACAAGAATGCTTTGTTGGAAGCGCTCACCACATCGCTTGTGGCGGAGATCTATCAGCCTCAGGAAAGTTCGAACTGGCAAGGCGAGTTAAAACGTTTATGTGTCAGTTATATCGAGCTGTTACGCGAGTACAACGGGCTACTACAAACCATGCTAAGCATGACATCACACGGACCTGCCCAAGTGTTTACTGAGCGTTATCAAACTATTATTGCTCCTTTAGCTTTACACACAAAAGTGGAAAAAGACGGCCTAGATTTGCTGGCTGATTACTTACATGGTTTCGCGTTCTCTACCAGTTGTTGTAATGATGCGAGTTTGATCAAAACCGAAATGATGGATGGGCCATTGGCGCTAATTTGTAGTTCATTGGAATCATCTCGAACCTAGCTCACATTAAAGGATCTTCTCAATGCCACTGAGAGCGAGACAAGGTTTTATCGATTCTGGCTGGTCAATGTATATAGGTTCAGGTCTTACCTTTTGCTAAGTTGAGTTAGGCCATACGTCTCCTAATACGTACTCCGTTAAATGAGCAAATCCACTGACTCGTTTTTGTCCAGAAACGTGTTACATACCAATGTCCACATAAAAAATCGTTTATTTTTGTAGCAAAGCATAATGCGTACAATTATACTGTGTTAATATACAGTGAATTAGGGCGATTATGCTTTGCATTAAATCCACATCTGACTTTGAAATTGAAAGTGTGAAGTACCCTAACTTTCCCCTCTTAACGTGGGAAGTTGATAATTCAGATCTAGGGATTGAATCAGGAATGCTTTGTGTAGAGGCGTTGCAGTTCTTGGTATATGAGTGCTTAAAACGAGGTCGAGTGAATAGTGAGAACACTTGGTGGACGTATGGCAATCACCTAGCTCAATTCCTGACATTCTGTGAGCAGAACAGTTTGGATTGGCGAGACATTTCAGAAAGCAGTGAAGATGAAATGTTAGTCAGTGCTTATCGTGACCTTTGTGTTGGTGAGTTTGGCATGTCGGTAAATTCAACCAATCAGCATTTAAGAACGATAGTGCGTTTCTATTCTTATGGCGTCGGTAAGTGGTTTAAGTCATTACCTTACTCTCTAGAATCCGTTTCAGTGAATAAAGGCCAGCAGTTTTTAGCTCATACAGAAAGAAATGGTGGTAAGAAATACAGCTCTGATTTGATGATGAAAACCTTTGAGAAAAAAGCTCAATTTTTATCGGTAATTGAAGTGCGAGATCTTTTATCTGCGATTGAAAATTCAACCTTAAAGCTGATGGTTCGCTTATGTCTACAGACAGGAATTAGACGAAAAGAACTGTTGCTGTTTCCCTTGAATATAATAAGAAAGCCTACTGGAAACAGAGCTTACTATGAGGTCAATATTTCACGAACCAAAGGTGAGAAAGAGCGCAAAATACACATCCCGACACGATTGATGGAGGACTTGTGGCGTTATGTCAATGAGGCTCGTTTTCAGAAGCAACAAGAGTCGGAAGTGGAGTCAAATTGCTTGTTTTTAACGCCTGATGGTCAAGGGTGGGCTTCTCAAGGTTCTGCTTTTGGTAAGGCTCTCAAGTCGCTTAAATTACCCTTTCACGTATCACCGCATATGTTAAGGCATACTTATGCAACGCACATGCTAAAAGGAATGTTAGAGCATAAAAGCAGTAAATTTGAACCGTTGATGTACCTACAAGCTCGGCTTGGACATTCAAGTATCACAACCACGATGAAATATTTACATTTGGTTAATGATTTGGTCGATGACTTGTCGATTGAGTATCAACAACAGATTGATGCGATTGTGTAGGTGAAATATGGCGAGACAAAGAAAAAAACTGTCTATTAACAAAGACAAGCTAAAGAAAACATCGGCAGTAGAGTCAACAACTGACACTGCTCAAAATCGAGAAATAGTCCGACCAATCAACCCTGTAGTGAATTACCCGAATATCGGTTCAAAAGGTGGCAATGGTTCTAACGTCAATTTTACTCGTTTCTATGGCAAAGGTTATGACGACATTACAAATCGAGTGTACTACACCGCAAAAGCTCTGCTGAAAAATACCGATGCTCTTAGCGAGGAAACTCAAAAAGGTTATTTTAAAAATGGTTTTTTCCATTTCGCTGAATACCTTACATTATTTAGGTATTCAGCGGGTGAGGACTTAACACAAGATGACATTACGCCAGAGTTGATCGAGCAATATTTACTGCACCTTAGAGGTTGTGAGTTAGGGTATAACACCCTAAAAGGTTACTACACTCATCTCAAGTCAATGCTGATACACATGAGGGACAAGGGCTATTGGTCAGTCATTGATGACATAAACCTAAACAGTGATTTCTTTCCTAAGAGCCCATTTCCAAATTCAAGTAAACGTGCAAAGGGCGAGAAACCACTGACTCCCCATGAAAAAAGGCAGGTGGTGGTTGCGCTAAAACAAGCAATTAAGCCGATTTATCAAAAGACCGAACCACTAACAGGTTATCAGTTAACACTGTGTTTGTTAGCTGTGGCGATTCAGACAGGCATCAACACATCTCCGCTTCTCAATATGACTACCGACTCATTGACCGACCACCCACTTAAAGATTGCCGCAAGCTCTTAACCGTATTCAAAAAAAGAGGCAACTCCACGCAATTGCACAATTTACGAAAATCACAGGAACTTGAAGTAGTGCAAGGAATAAAGCTTGATGTGGCTTATCTTATTGAGGCTATCATTGAGCGTAATAGCCAAGTGAGAAAGTCTATCGATTCCGACTTGTTATTTGTCTATGAGTCTAGAGTTGCCCACATAGGTGCCGAGAGAGGTACGGCCTCCTCTCTAGCAGAAAGGCTGCTTAGATATAACATCAAAAAATTCATCAAAGAGTACGACTTAAGAGATGAAGATGGTCGAACGATGAAACTTAATGTAAGCCGTTTTCGCAAGACGTTCATCAATGGTATTTATGAGCTGAGTGGTGAGAGTTTGTTAATTGCTGCGCGGCAAGCCAAACACAGTGGGACAGGAACGCTTGACCACTACCTGCAAGCTCCCGAGCAATCAAAGCGCAACTTGGGCTTAATGGGTGAGATACGAGTTAAAGAGCTAACGTGCGCAGAGCCAAGCGTCCCTGTAGGGCATTGTAAAGACCCTAAGAATGGCGATAAAGCACCGAAAAATGGCTCGTTCTGTAATGACTTTTTAGGCTGCTTCCGCTGTAAAAGCTTCGTTATTACAGGTGATGATTTGTATAAACTCTTTAGTTTTTATTGGGCGATTATTCGAAGCCGTGACGAGTTTGGTCGTAAAGACTGGAAGCGTCATTTAAAAAATGTTCTAAGAATCGTAGATGAAGAAGTTGTCCCTGAATTTGCTAAGCTTGGCCAGCTACAGCGTGTAGAGACTGAAAAAGAACGGGCAAGATCTAATCCACATCCGTACTGGCAAAACCTTGATATGTTGAAGGTGACGCAATGAGTTCAATTGAGTTAATACTCACACAAGCTGAGTTTGCAATTCAGCAATGTCCAAAGCCAAGCACCAGTGCGCTTGAGCAAGTCATTGATGGCTCTCTAACGGGTATCGTGACCTACATTAAACTCGCCAATGGTGAATACCAAACGCTATCTCGATTTGAGGAAGATGTATGGGTGTTTCCTGCTAGTAAAGGTACGAAAGCAACTATAGCAAGTGCATTAAACCTTACTTTTTCTACGATTGATGATACTCAAATGAAGCGCATGGCAAAGTGGGTAATCTGGAGCAAATTCAAAAAGGGGTTAGCTCTTAATACTCTTGTGAAAACATTGGACAAGTTGAAAAGTTATTTTCAGTGGGTTTTAAGTTCAGATACTACAGTTACACATGGGCTGACAGCTTTTACCTCAAATGCCTACGTTAGGCATGTAAATACCCTGCACTCAAAACGAAAAGGCGAGACTAAACCACTGACAGCAGTCACCAAGGTGGATAGATTCCGCATTCTAGAAGACCTTTATTACCACTGCAAAGAGTTTGATTTTGTCAAAGAGCATCCTTGGCCTCAATCAACCGCTAATGAGCAAGCAGGGTATGTTGGTGAAGCGTATCGGGAAGCCATTACCAAAGGTAAGACCCCCATTATTCCAAATAAAGTGCTAATTCCGCTGTGCCAGTTTACTAAATCATACCTAGATAAAGCTGATGAAATTCTGAAATCGTCAAAAAAGAGAGAAACATTGCTACTGCGAGATAGCTGTATCTTCTGGCTGTTACTCACAACGGGTATGCGTATCCATGAAATATTAGGCATTAAGCGTGATGCGTATCGCTCTGAAACGAAAGGTGACACCACTTACTACCACATCGAAACTGTCTCTGAGAAAACACATACAGGGTTAGCTGAGTGGATTGCGCCAAGGATAGCCACGGAAGCGATTGATATTCTTGGCCGTTTGAGCGCTCCACTTCAAGATCAACTTGAGTGTGATTTACTAAAAGCGAAAGCAAGCAACGATCATGTGGAAGCACATCGACTTGAGGAAATATCAAACCACATCTGCCTATCGAAAAACCTGGGAAAAGGAAACGCAATTTACCTATTGTCAGGGGTGGCAATGACTAACGCTAGGTTGCCAAACTTATGTGAACAGATAGGGAGTAATTGGAACCTATCAGCGCACCAATTCAGACGTACCTTTGCTAATTATGCGGTTCACTCTGAATTAGGTGACTTGAGAGCATTAAAAGATCACTTTAAACATTGGTCAATTACCATGACCACTTTGTATGCCTTTAATGATGCTTTGGATGCTGAATTGTTTGAAGAAATGCTTCGAGAGAAATATCTGGTTGAAGAAGAAATTAAGCAAGATTGGTTTGAACTAGACACGCCTATCACTGGTGGCGACATAGCTCAAAACATCATGAAGGTCCGTGAGGATAAAGAGTTAATTAAATCTTTTGGCTCTCTTAGTGCTATGGCAAAGGCATACTCTAGCTCCATACCAATTCGCTCAACAGGTATTGGGTGGTGCACCAATGATGATGAGTGTAAGTGTGGTAAGCCTGATAGCTGTGAAAGCGGCATTGTAGATAAGCGACACCTGCCTTATTGGGAGGGAATGCTAGTGCAGCAAATGAAACTGATGCAATTGGATGATATTGGTGAAGCTGGTAGAGCGGCGGTAAAAAAAGGCATGGAACGCTGTGAAAAGGTTCTAGTGGCATTGGGTATTGATGTTGAAGCTATGAAGCAAGAGATTAACGAGAGAAAGGATATCGAGGTGATAAATGTCTAACCAGAAAGAAAAAGCGACACATAAAGCGGTTCGACTTGCCATTGTTCGAATCGAAAAAGGTCGTCCAAATACTGTTTCTCATAAACGTAAAATGAGTGTCGCTGCCGTTGCCGAAGAAGCAGGTGTAAGTCGAGCATTGATTCACCGTGATTGCCCTGAACTATTAGAGCGTATTAAAGGCGGTGTAAACAAAGACATTCGACAGCAACGTGATGCCAAACAAACTGAACTTAATAAATACAAAGACCGCAATCGAGAGTTGCGGTCTGAGGTGGCAGAATTGAAAGCTATGCTCGCTAAAGTTCAATCACAAAATGCTACGTTAATACGAAAAAACATGGCTCTGAGCAATGCTCGTGCGGACAATAACAATGTAACGCAACTAATATACAGCTAATTGCCTGAATTTAATGGTAATAATTTCAAATTAAGGTTACTTTTGAGATAGTTAAAAACATCCAAAAGTGTAACCTTAAACAAAGTTATATAAAACATAAGGTTAGCTACAGTTACATGTAACGAACTATTTATAATTATTGACCTCCGACATTTATCACTCCATTGTTTATACTTTTTTGAGAAATTACCAATGATTAAACCCAACTTTAGTCAGTAACATGCTTGTTGATCCAATCCCATGTAGCTTTATCTAACCACCCTGCGTAATCACGAGTTACCTTTATTACTAACAAGTCATCATTATCATCTATCTTTTTTCTGAGCCTGTCCGATAATTGCTTCGCATTTTCTGTTGTGGATATTAACCAAACCGAATCAAGTGCATGACACCAGCCCGGTGATAACTTTATCTCATCGTATAGCGCACTGTAGCTTTGCCCAGATTTATTTAAATCATAAGTTACACAAAAAACTGCCATAGAAACTCCTCAATATAAAATACACTAAAAACATTTAATTAGTTGTAAATATTATTACTTATCTAAAATAACAACTTCTTTTGGTGCCTTCTTTATTGCTTAAAATAGCAATATTTCATCTAAACATTCTGCTCCGATTTTATCCTTTCAAGAATAATTATTGTGACACTTATAAGGTTCTCTTCTTCGAAGCTATGACACACTAACCGACTGTTCTAACCATCCATCCACGAGTTTCATTTGCTGCATAATTCTGCGACGATTGAGTTACTATACCCTTGCGCTTTTTTGATCCGTAAATTTCGTTTACACTCCCATTCATCTATCGGATCACTTTCATTCCACTCCTGCATCATTTGCATAACGTCATGATCCAACGATACACCATACATCTGAACCATATACAAATACACGCGAGCGATGTCTCCTCGTACCTTCTCTGCTGGTTCGGCTGTATCAGAGTCAAAATTCACTTCAAAGTCACATTGGCCATAATTACGAGTCTCACCGGTAATTATAGAAAACTGAAAGTTTGACCGATCTGCATTTAATTCTCCAACGGCTGGCGCCAAATTAACCAAGTCATCATGAACACGACGAAAAGTAGGCACGGTTTCATATGCGCAATCACGACCTGTTAGGTATTTACCATTAGGTTTTTGACATTCTGAGTAGTTTTCTTGGTTCTTCCATTGATCTAACTCGCCACCAATTATATAAGCCGGCATAATATGCTCCCACTCTATTCTTGATACACGTGCATTCGGTTTACCAGAGCTAGTAATTGGATTGCGGGGAGTATAGCCACACGACAATGCATCAATCATTGTTTCATGGGTATTACTATCATTGTCAGTATCATCTATGTCGTCAAAAACAAAGTCACACTGACAATAAAAAGTCACATTATAGTCGTAATAAACTTCTCTTTCGGCTTTGGATTTTGCGTTACTAAAGCTAGTTGCATAGTTTTCAGGCAAAGGAGGGAGTTGTATTCTAGTAGTAACGCTATCGCTTATTTCATTATGGCAATGGTAATCATTATTCACTTTATCAGTGTGGCAACCTTCGGCGTTTGTTCTACCACTATGAGATTGAACTGAAAAAGCAGCTATGATCAAAACAAATAGTACGAATTTATATATCACAATGACTTCCCTGAAAGTTATTTTTTAGTTCCTAAAACATTTTCAATCATTAAGTTAGTATATTTTAAATATAAAAGCCAGCCGATAGAATGAGAGTTCACTGGTCATCTAGCTAAGTATACTGACTGATGCCTTTGTGTGCTTGAGGTGGCAGTTAACGTGTACTAGTGTGATGATCATTGAGGGGATTTTCACGGTCTAATTCACCTGCGACTTTATCCCTATTACACAGGTTATAAATTATTTTGCAGTGCATCAATGCGTTTCGCTACTTCTTTGAGCTCTAGAAACCCTCCATTTTCAATTACCTCTAGAGGCGAACGACCTGCAAAAAAATCATTATTGTTTCTCATTTTCATAAACTTCCTGACATTTTCGGGGTTGCTAAACATATGCCGTAATGCGTGGTGAATATTTAATAGACAGCTAATACGTTCTAATTGCTCGTTGCTGAGCTTCACAGTCTCAGGAGCCGCCTTAAATTTATCATAAGAAGTTTTTGAGAGCTTAAGTATACATTGAGCTTGCTCAGAACTGTTTTCCAACTAAACTTTATTGAGCTTGTTTAGCTCATTACCAATTGCGATGTAGTGATCACCCGTAAGCTCGTCATGTGAGCATTTCGACATAAAAGACCAGGCATCATCAAAAGGTGTCATTTGCTCAAAATAGCCAATTAACTTACCGTTAAAATATGCTTCTTTTGCACCTGTATTTATATTTGTTTTAACTTCAATCGTCATGGCCTGAAATCCAACTTCACTTACGATTTCTTAAAACATCACTTCTTGATAAGCCAATAGCGCCCAAAACATCATCCAACGGCAAACTAGCCTTTGCCTCAGCAATCGGCTTCTTACCTAAATTTTTAGCTATTAGCACATGAATTAACTTATCAGCCTCAAATACACCAATGCCCAATCTACACGAACTAGGCCAAGCTTTTTTAGCTTCATATTTACGTACTTTCATAGCTAATGAGGCCTTGCTGGCTCTATAACCCCTCAATTGGTGTGAATCTTCTATCACCCACTCATTTGATTGATAACTTATAACAGTATGCAGTGTTGGCTTAGGGTTTAATTTTGGGTTAGTCAATTCATATAGCTTAGTTAAATCATCTTTATCCAATAATCTACGTTCATATTCAGCCATACCTTTCTCCACTCGATAAATTTAAAGCCCACCATATTCCAATTAGTCTTTCATGCCGTTGGCAATCAAAACCTTTATATCATCAAAAGCATTTAATCCACTTAAAATTGAACAAATGAAAACGCTCACTTGAAATATAGTTACATACATTTCTTTTGATTCAGGTATTGTTTTTAACAATGGGAATAAAAATACCAAAGCGCCCATGATGATGAAAAATATGAACATAAAAATATGTGTAGTCATGTTTAACCCCCGTATTCCAATGATTGCCTTAGTTTACCAAGTAATATAATTATGGTTGGTATTTGGCTGTGAGCTCTTTTTCCATAAACTCTTTTTGTTTTATTAGTTGCTCCCGCTCTTCACCTTGCGCATGCACAATGCGTGTTTGTAACTCTGTTATCTCTTGCTTTAAGCTGTTCAAGCCTGGGTTGTTATCTTCTTTAGCTTTGATAGCTTTATTAAGCGATGAAACTCTTGCGCAGTGTTGTTTTTGATGGCTATTCATTCAAAATCTCCTGTTATGTTATCGGCAAACCTGCTGGATGTAGTCTTTTATTAACCGGTTAAAATCGCTTCCGGCCTTAATATCTTCACCGCTTACAACTTGGTTAAAGCTTAATTCTAAATACGCAGTTAGTTCTTTGTCCATGCCATCGATAACAGAGCGAGCAAAATTAATAAATTCTTCAACGCTCAATTCAATGCCTTGCATTTTTGCAGCAGCTAAATGAAGGCCTGTAAAATCAACATCTATTTCCATAAATCACTCCCGTACTCCAATGTTAGAGTTATATTGCTACAGATACTAACTTGTCCAAACAATGGAGAATGTTTATGACGATATCGTTCTGTCGCTTGAACTCATTCTCTATGAAAGGAATTGCATTAGTTTCTGAGAATTTTTCCGTTCCTCCAGGTTCAGTTTCAACCTCTTCGAAGATGAACTGGTAACGCTCTTTGTCCTTTTCCTTTAAATTGAAGTGGGATTGCGCCCTTACTATAATTGAATGCTTAGTTTGATTGCTCAGCCTGCAGAGGTGTTTATAGTCAGAGTTATTGGTGAGCTGACCTAAAAGAGATAATAGCTCCAAAGACTCTGGGAATTTTTTAAGCTTCTCTTTTACATTGTACAAGGAAACTCTTGAGGGGGTTATCCATGTACTATCGTTATGGTTAAGACATAGGCCAAGGTAAATTACAAACCCCACTATGTCTGAGCACGAATGTAACGTTCTAACAATAGCGATAATATTAGCTCTACAAGCAAGTGTAAATTCAAAATCTTTTTTATTCACCTCGGTATCTACACTGAACCTAGATCTAAATAAACTACTTTCTGTAGGGTTATTCCGCATATGCTCATCAAGCAAAGCATGCAATGTACGGTAGTGGTAGCTGCATAGCATTTGAGTTTCAGCTATAGAACTAATTGCCCTATCCAATTTTGATATATCATTTTCTGATTGCTTATCTTGAGCATAGTGAAGCAGAGTTTCTCTATTCCAGCTTTCCATTTGGTTTACTCCATTAACTTTTCGGTAAATGTATATCAATGAATTGCGGCTTCGTTAAAATGCATTCTTGCCCACCTCGTTATAAGTATTTCAATTAGTGTGCTTTAACGGCTTCAACAGCCATTGTTAACTGGTCATCTGCAAAGGACGGTTTAAAGCGAAAACCAATTCGATACAAACAAGTCATTAACTTATCAATGCTGAATTTATCAATTCGGCCATTTACCAAATCGCTTACGCGAGGTTGAGTTAGCCCTAATTGAACCCCTGCATCGGCCTGTGACCAATTTTTAGCATTGATAATGTCACGAATAACAATCATCAGATCTGAGCGCGTCTGTAATTCAGAGGCTTCTGCTTTATCTTCGGTTATTGCATCAAAGATATTTGAGTATTCAAGATTCATCTTAACAACCTTATTGTTTAACTTATCATCACTATATATCAGCGTTGATATATATACAAGCACTGATATAATTTATTTGTTCAATTCTTTTTGCATGAGTTTGTAGCGCTTTTTCGCTGTGTCCATTGCCTGTTTGTCTACCCCGTTAGTGGTTTTGGTAAATGAGTGCAAAATAAAAACAGTGTCAGCAAACTTTGCAACGTAAATCGTTCGATATGCTGGTCTGCCGTTCTCTATCAGCTCAACCGCACCAATACCAACACTTTCTTTTAAGTGCTTAAACTTGCTAAATGGCTCTTTGTTTTGACAAATAGCGTTTAAATCATTTGCAAAGCGCTTTTGAATTTTATCGGGCAACGCTAGAAACTCTTTTTTTGATTGATTGTTTATAAACTTAAATTTTTTCAACTGGCTAATGTCCTTCTAAGATCATTTATTCTTTTATTCCTAGTGGCGGCACTGACTTATACAAGTTATTCAGTGCATCAGTTAATCGCTGTGGATCAGGGATGATGTATGTATCAGTCATATCATCACTAACATGGCCTATAGCCATTTGTATAACGTCATAATCGACACCAGCATCAGATAGTAGGCTGGCGGTACTTTTACGCCCTGAGTGGCTTGAGCCTTGTTTAAAGCCGCAACTCTTAAACAGGTTTCTAACGTAGTTCTCCATGCTTGAGCAAACTAGCGTTTCTTTTTGCCCGTCTTGAGTTTGATACTTTTTGACGTTAAACGACAACTTAACCCAGCGCTTACCGCTCTTAGCTAAAAATAGAGGGCTGTCACCATTTAACCCGCCATAACTACCGTCAAGGGACAGCATGCCTTTATCTTTAATGCGTCTGTCACGCCAAGCTAAAATGGCTTGCCTTTGTTGCTTTAAAACTAAAGCACAGTCACGGCTTTGATTGGTTTTGGTGTAATCAGCTCTCATTCTAAAAATAGATTTCAGCTCGCCTGATTTAGTAAAAACATCTTTAACTAGCAACTGGCAAGTTTCACCAATGCGCGTTAATGAGCCGAACAAGAACCAAATTAAAGCTACGTTTCTCTCTGCGGTTTCACCACGATTAGCATTAGCAAGTATGTGCTTTAGCTGCGCTTTGCTTTCTATTTTCCCTGCGCCTTTTCTGCTTGCTTCAAGCCGCTTTACCGCGTCAGAAACAGGCCGTCTACGCACAGGCTTATGACCTTTCTCAAATGGCATATAACACCTAGTTTACACCCAATTCCAACATAGTATATTACATAAACACCAAAAACCACAGGCGTTGTGTTTGTTGGTGATATTGGAATAGTAAGCTAAAAGGGTTTACTCTTATCTGTTCACTCAGGCATATATAAAGCTTTACATTGCGAAAACGGACAAATGTCACTACAATAAAAGACAGATGTCTTAAATGGTAAGTTTCTAATGAGTACACTACAACATAAAAGCACACGGCCCGACTTTCTCAATGTCGTCACGCTTGGTAAATTAAATACACACTCAAACCCCATGGCTGAAATAGCCACAGCACAAATCGGGATCACAACAGCCGGTTTGCGTGCTTTTTCTACGTTAATGCATTGGGAAATGGGTGTTATAGCCAAAGCACTGGGGACGACTGAACGCACTTTGTTACGCAACAAAGAAAAGCCCTTAAATAAACAGATCAGCGAGAATGCGCTAGAAGTAGCAAGATTATCAAGCTTTGGTGCGGGATATTTTGGTAATATCGACAACTGGAATACGTGGCTAGACACGCCGAACGTCCAATTTGATAATCAACCACCGCGTTCAATGATGAACAGTATCCGTGGGCGCGAATTGATACGAAGAGTTATTAACGGACTACAGTATGGATTTACCGCGTAATGATTGTTTATCGTATAGGTCCTAAGCAATATAACAATGTGAGCAACTGTCTTTCAGGGTTAGGCGGCATGGTAGCGGAGGGCAGATGGCATTATGCCGGTGCACCCATTGTTTATACCGCATCAACACGCTCACTGGCAATGCTTGAGCGGTTAGTTAATGACTCTCAAGAAATTCTTAAAGAAAATCTAAGTGTCGTTATTATACAAATTCCAGATACTTTGAAGGTAAAGCGATTGGTTGAGGGTGAGCTTCCTGCGGGTTGGAACGCATACCCGTATGCTGCGGATACTCAGTCAATTGGGAGTGACTATTTAATGTCCGAAGAGGCTGCTGTACTCCAAGTGCCGTCAAGTCTATGTCCAGAAGAATATAACTTTATTATCAATCCCCAACATTCCGATGCAAGTAAAATTAAATGCATTGACTGTTCTGACTTTGTTTACCCAAATCGTCTAGCTACTAAGCTGTAGTAAATAAATTATTGATTATAAGAAACACTTCTTTATGGTATCTACCTTATCGGCAGGTACCATTACCTCCACTGATGAAAAGTCGAATTTATGTAACGCAATAATACGATGCCTACCGTCACCAACATACGGCAATTTTTCTTCTGATAAATAAACCATTGGCATATCAATTTCACCGTTAGCAATTGCATTTTTAACTTTATCGTATCGTTCGGCGTGCAAGCTCAAAAAGTGCTCTTCATTAAACGCTATTAGCTTTTTTATACCAACGCTTATGGTCACCAGTTTAGAGCCACAAAATTTCTGATCTGTTTTGATGAACCTTAACTTAGTTGGTGGCTTATATTTGGAGCATATGGGAATTTCTTGTACAGAGTAAAAATTGAATTTTTCTATTCTAGTTCTTGCTAATCGCTCAGGGAACGAAGAAAACAAAGCTAAGTTTCTTGCCCTGGATTCTGGCGCTAAATATTTCGGGGCATCAACAGCGCCCTCACCAAAAATATCATCAATGGTTAAATTGCATTTAGTTACTGTCATACTAAAAGTTCCTTTTAAAGTTAACTACTCAAAAGCTTCATCAGGCATTGGCCAAACAAAAATTTGTTTCTTATGCTCAAACAAAGGGCATCTTTCAATAACCCCTTTATCGTAACCAGTTATAGCGCTCAATGCATTTTTGGGATTTGAATACACTTGAGCTGCTTCGGGGGTACTACCCCACCCTCGTTTATACTCACTGCCCATTGGCTCAGAGAAAGCTAAATATTCATCTGTGTCTGTTTTATTGACAACAAACACACATAACACAACGCCTGTTGAAAGCCCTATTCGCTTTAGTTCGGCTCGGGTTGGGACACGTACATCAACATTTGACTTTTTCTTTCCGTAAATAGTCACGAATTTATCCATTGTTTGCGTGAAAATCTAAGCTATATAAAAAACTAATTAGAGTAAACAAGCATATTCAATAACCTTTAGCACGCGCATAGCTATTTGAAAGCGGCTCTAAATTATTTCCATCAATGACTTTAGAGCCTTTTAACTCAGACATATCAATAAACGCTGGTCTATTACTACTGTAGTAGTCAACGTCTGCTCGTAACCTGTCTATATTTAATATACCTCTTTTAAGTGCTTGAGTGCATCCTCTTTCAAAACTATCAAACTCCGCACTATCTTCACTGTAGGGGTTTTTAGAGTAATTGCCTGACTTTAATCCATCATCAAATGACATAAAACCACCGTTAACTGTTTTTTTACACAGTGTAGCTTATCTAGTGTTTTTCCTACACTTTAAAAAGCGGTAACAACGTTAATTATTAATTGCTTGTTTTGGTTTTGTATAACTTTTAGTTACCTTAATTTTGAATGAGTAGCGCAATTTATGATAGATGCTAACTTGGATAAAAATTATTATTAGGGTGCATAATAAAATGTCCAAAGTTAGTAAAACAATTTCTACATTAAGAGATTTGTATTTGAGGGGCTACGTACCCCAAGTAGGTATAAGCGGCAAGGACTCCTTTTGTGTAGCGCACTGTGCTGCGGAAGCGCTAAAGCAGGCGGTGTTGGTTAATCCTAATGTTGGGCCACTACATGTTACTACGGTTGATACAACAATAGACAATTTTGAAATAATGGATTTTCTAAAAGATTGTCATTTAGCTTTAGAGTCGTACGGGGAAGAGTTCAACTTACCAATTGTATCAACTTTTATACAGCCTAAGACGCAATCAAGGCCTCTCGTTCAGTATATCGGTCGCGGCCTTTTGTTAAGAACAATGAATAATCAGGTTGGCAGACGGCAATGCACATCAGATTGGAAAATAACCCCCTTAATCGATTTTACTAAGCAACTGAAATCTAAGTATCAAACAGATAAAATATTAAATCTGTCAGGCTCCCGCTCCTCGGAATCCAAAGCACGAGCGGTAGCGCTTGACCTACGAAATGAAACAATTGACGTAGTTACATTAACAGATATGGGCTACAAACTTGCGCCGATAAAAGATTGGACGATAAATGATGTTTGGCAGCTTATTAATAAAATTGAAAATGGTGATGTTGAATCTTTTGGTGAAGATCTAACGGCTAATTTAAGAATGCATTATAGCGCAGGAAATTCGGGAACTTGTGATCTACTTGTAGGTAACTCAACTGTAAATAATAAGCCGTGTTCGTCCAGATTTGGCTGTACTTTGTGTAGTCTTGTTAAAGAAGATTTAAGCTTAAAAAATCAAATTCAAACCTCTAATAAACAATACGGGTATATGTCAGGAATTTTAGAGTTGAGAAATTATATGTTTAATACTCTTAATGATTTAGAGCTAACTCGTGCTAGATATAGTAAGAAATTACTAAACAATAAATTTATTAAACTCTCTTTTAATGACTACTCAATTGAATACCGTATGAAATTGCTGCAATTCACATTAACATTAGATGCACTAGAAATTGAAAGAGCGGAGGAAGCAGGCGAAGACCCTAAGTTTCAGCTGATAGATTACCCTAGCATTGTTGCAATTCAATTTTACTTTGCAAGAGAAGGTGGTGAAAATTGGCCTGGTCAGGCAATCAAAGCTTGGCATGATGTGCACACATTGGGTAATCGTTACGGTATACCTAAAACTGAGTATGTTGAACCTAAAGCAGCAGCGATCGGTGACAGTGAGCGCTACTTTGATATTGCAGACGCAATCGATAATATCGGCGCAGTAGGTTTGGTTACTGATGAGGAGGAAAACTTACTCCAAAGCCCTCATCGCGTATCCAGTGCTTATGACTCTTTTTTAACGCTACCTTTTGATAACGTAAAGAAGTTCACTATTGGAGAGAACGGGAAAGCTTGGGAATATGTTGAGGAAATTTTTCCATTATATTTAGATAATAATGCACTTAAAACTGGAGTCTGCCCAACTATAATATTAAAGGATATGATAAACCTTGGTGTTATACAGATGCCTCAAAGTCAGCTTTACCGGCTTCATAACCAGTGTAAAATAGCTCAACTGGTAAATTATTTAACCGCAAATAGTATTAAAGCTGAGGACTATTACTTGCAATTCCCAACAAAAGTAAATGATGTGGATTCATTGCCCAGTCAAAACGATGATAAACCTCAGTTATGTTTATTTTAAAGCAGTGCACTGCAGAGTTCTCACCCTTGTATGAGGGGGTTTTATGCAGGGTTTGACTTTTAGAGTTGAAATATTATATTGCATGGGAATATGGCTCTTAAGTGTAATTTATGGTACTTAAAAACAGACCAGTGAAGCGACTGTTAAGGGAGCAACCTAAAGGTGAAGGAAAACCGAGGTTGCATTATGATAGTAATAGTAGCTCTACATTACACTTCCTTGGTCTGCACTTTAAATTTACCGTTGTACATTGAGTTAGACTTGAAGAAGCACATATAACGAGGAGTAATTTTTATGGGTACGCAATTAAATCAACTTAGCGAAGATCTTCATGAGAAGAACCAAGCATCTAATTATTTTAAATTCGAGATTGGGCTTTCAGGTACCGGATTACCGACCGCGCAATGGCTTATGAACGTCACTTCACAATCAGACATTCGATCGGTCATTAGCGTGATAGTAAAAGGCATGTTTGATACTGAGGATAACGATCAAATTTCAGGACGGTATCTCAAGGTCCGTGGAAAAGACGGTTCAATTCAGTGGGCTTCTAAGAAAATATCTAGTGATAGACCTGATATATTAACTTGCGCCCTTCCATTACCGTTTAGTGAGGATTAGATGTAGGAGTAACTGTTGCACCTAATTTTAAGCTCAGTGAACATAATGCCGGTACAACTGCGGTTTCAGCAACTGGCGGTACTTTTCTAGTTGCTGGAATATTTCAGATTTTTAAAGGGAATCAACTTAACATTGAAGTACGAGGTACAGGCACCCAAAGCTCTGTGATACCGTTCAAAACATTTGCTTTAATGTGAATGGTGAGTACTTATAGAAGATTAAACGTATTGGGGAAATATCTATATCATTCAGTTTTGGAAATACTTAGGGTGGCTCTGGCGCGGCCTGCGAAGACAAATAAAGCGCCAAAGCCAAAGGTGACATTTTAATCTGTAATGCATTCTTCCTCAAGAAAGTGCAAACTATCTTCTACATTTAGTACAAAATATTCATGAGTTTTGGGTCTATAAAAACCATCAAAATCAATTTTTCCAGCATTCTGGATTTGAACAAGGTCTTTATGAAATTCAGAGTGTGACCATGCCCTACCATAAATTTTAAATAATATTTCAACGTGGTTCCCCGGAAAACTTAGCATTTTTAGGGTTGTGCTTGGTTGAGTTTTAAAAACAATCGGTTCATGATTCGGTATGTTGCTGCAACCAAAGTTAGCATATCTCTTAGCATCAAGTTGATTATCACTAAGCCACAACGTCCCTTTTACTGGTTTACCAGGTTTATGCGCACCACCGTGGTATAAATACAAGGGTAGTTGACCATCGTGCATTGTAAGCATTGAAAAGTGCTCATATAACCGTTCATTAATACGTATGGGTTCAGGCAGTGATAGGACCTCTTCTTTTGAGTTAATTTCTTCAACATGCTCACCATCAGTTGGCCGATTTTCAAATAATTCTTTCAAAAGCTTTAGTAACATTGGTATTCTCCTGCAGCCAATTCGACACTTACTATTACTTAGCAAGTGCTACCGGTAATTCATTGAAGTTGGTTGTGTAGCTATTTGGTGCCAGGTCGTCTCTTGGCTTCCAACTTTGCTTGAAACCCTGCACGCCAAACCTAATGACATTGTTGCCAAACTTACTATTTATTTCATCACTTACCGTAGTCATTTTATTAACGGTGAAATCACCAGAATCATTAAACAAATTTAGTTGAATATTGTCATTCTTTGATAATAACTGATTGAAGATAACGCCAACTTTTTTGAACTGATAGCCCTCCTGGTAAATCTTTTCTAAAGCAAACATTGCGTATCTAATTAATACGTCCGAATCTGCGCAATGAAAAGGCAACTTCACTTCAATGCTTTTACGTAACTGTGGCTGAGACAGCCTAAACACATCCGTTGAAACAAATATTGTCATGCTATTGGTGAACAACTCAAACCGCCGTAATTTACCCGCTCCAGTAGAAACGTGTGAAGACAGCGCACTTTTAAGCTCATTTAAATCTGTAACAAGCTTACCCATGCTTCTAGAAACACAAATGCTATCACGGCCTTCGTTAAGATCCTTTAGCTGCACTGCATTTATACCGTTGAGCTCTTGTATAGTACGTGATAAAACGACACCAAACTTTTGTTTCGCCTCTACAACATTAAAATTTTTTAATTCCAAACCGGTATTAACACCCAGCAAAGTAAGCTTTCCCGCCGTTTTTGAACCGACTCCCCATATATCGCTTGCTTTGACTCTTTTAAGTACCCAATCAACCTTTTCAGGGGTATCGAGCACAGCTACACTATTGGTTTTGGCTTTCCATGCATTAAGTTTAGCTGCATGAGAAGCAAGTTTAGCAAGTGTTTTTGTGTGCGCGACACCGACACCCACACCAATGCCCAAGTTCTTAGCTAACGTATTTTTAATATGTAAAGCGTATGATTTAGGATTTGGTGCCATGGCCGTGTCAATACGGCCAAAGCTTTCATCAATTGAGTAGCGGTGGCAGTCAAATAGTAATTCTTCTAGTTCTGTGTGAAAACGATTGCTCATATCTCCAAACAAAGTAAAATTACTGCCCCACACATGACCATTGCTGTTTTGAATTAATTCTTTGATTCTAAAGTGGGGCTCACCCATTTTTACACCTAGCGCTTTCATGGGTTGATTTCGCGCTATAACATTGCCTTGGTTTGAACTTAACACACCAAGCGGCGTGGTATTAATATCGTATTGCGGATTAAATAGCTGAATAAATGAAACATATGCAGCGTTAATATCACAGAGAACCCACATCAAAAAATGCTTATAGCGCTAGTGACAACGCCCCATATAACATTTTCATCCCAATTATTCTCATCATCAAATTCGACCACGATTGGCTCGTACTCTGTATTCGAGCTTTGAAATATAGCCCTGTTGTTTTCGGGCTCTAACTTTAAACGCTTAACAACAAACTCGTTATCAAGTGTTGCAAGAACGACTTTACCGGAAGTGGCCTTTAGAGATTTATCGACGATAATGATTGCCCCATCCTGAATGTCTGGAACCATGCTATCGCCAGCGACTTTAAACAGAAATGAACTGTTCGGCCGCGCCATTAACAGCATATCAAGACTAATAGGTTGAGTTAAACAATCTTCCGCTGGGTTTGGAAAGCCTGCTGAGGGTTTAAATTCAGAAAGTGAAAATACGTTGAGAGACTTGATGATAGGCGTTGGCTGCATACACAAAACCACTGGTTGAATATACAGTTATTTTATGGCCAACAATTAATACATGCAAGCTTTGTTTTTACGTTACACTTTGATTAATTATTCTAGCTAATTGAGGCGTTATGCGAATACCAAAATCCTATGGTGTCTACTCTACTAAAATAGCTCATGTAGAATTTTCATTGATAGCTCATGAGGCGTATGGGCTAATACTCCTTAGTGACAATTTTAGCTGTAAGGCTGAGTTGTTACATAGCTCAATAGTACAACTCCAAGAAGGCTGGTGTTTAACCCGGTTTAAAGACGAGAATGTTTTAAACATCGCTTCATTTACGGAGACCGAATTCAACCAACTACAAAGTGAGTTTGGTATTAATCGTTATAAAAATTCGTTCGAGGCGCCATTTACTAATAAATATGGCTCTCGTAAAATAAACTTTATGACTGCGCTTTCAAGGTGGTCAAAGAAAAACACCACAATAGCTAAGCGCATAAAAGCCAGCCCACATATGGATGTGAGTATTTATGATTATTTAAATCAAAAAACTTAACCCGCTGATCACACATCATCCCAGCTTGCCTTGTTTTCGCTCTCTTTTTGCGTGTTAGCATCCAAAGGGCGTATTCTAGTAGGGGCATATAAAATAGCATTAATGGCACAATTCTTAACTGTTTGAGCCGAATATTGCTCTCTATATCCCTTAATTACATCAACATGAGCCAAGTTTGCTTTGTAGTAAACTGTAAAATCTGGGCAGTCCAGATAGTGCATTTCGCTTGGGCAATTAAGCATGGCCACTTCATCATGCCTTGATGAGCCTTTAGATGTTACAAAATAGCTATGTGTACCTATGTCAAAATTTCTGCAATTAATCGTAAAGTATGCAGTGTTCTTTTCAACATTAATTGGACTTAACTCTATTAATTTATGTTTAATTACATCATTCACACCAAATTTCAAAGTTGGTATGTCAGTAGTAGTGTTTAAAGGGGATGCCATATAAGCGCCCAAAGCAATAGCGGCAAATATAGCCAGCGCAGCAGCTCGCTTAAGCATATCCTCTTGACGCTCTAATTTATGATTATCCATCTAATGCGCTCTCACAAAAAATAAAAGGCTATTATCACAAGTTATATAAAAAAAATTAAAATTTAGAGCGCATGAATAGTGCCCTTGTAAATAAGGGCGATAACACCAACGATCATTCAAAAATCATTCGTTTTCTTTATACTATTGAAGTTGCAACTTTGTTGATTGAACTCTTTAAGGTAAGCTCTTGATTTGGCGTAGTTTTGATATCTTATTAAAATAGGCTTGGCATTAGCAAATGTGGATAAAAAAACAGTTGAAACTAAAGTAAAAACAAGTCTCCCCACCCCCCACCTCTAAAGTCATAAAAATAGTAAAAAACACATGATATCATTAGATAAAATATATATTCACAATAAATTATCTATAACTTCTTGATATAGATCTTCATCATTCACTCGAACGTATAACTCGGTCGTAGAGACCTGGTTGTGGCCAAGCAAGAGAGAAATTTTCTTGATAGGCACACCTCTGTTGTACAGGTTGGTGGCGTAACTACGACGTAAAGAGTGCGGAGGTGGAGCTTCATATTTACAGCATAATTTAAAAATCGCATCGGCACTCATGGTTTTTTTTTGCAAATGACCACCCTTTAGAATCCGTACAAAAAGCGGCTCATCTTTATTAGAATACAAATGAATATCAAGCCATGTATTTATCGCCTCTAACACAACAGGATGCAGTGCAACTTTTCGTTCTTTATTACCTTTACCTATCACCCGTAATGCCTTGTCTCCAACATCACCTATTTTCAAATTAACAATTTCTTGCCGACGTAAGCCACAACGCAGTAACACTGAAAATATTGCATAATCGCGAATCTTTGAAGCATTTTCACAAGTTTTTTTAGAAATCATTCCTAATAACGACTCTACTCCATGATGATCCAGCAGGTTATATTCTTTATTCCTTGAGCCCGTTTTAGGCTTCACCATTTTAATAGCGTCACGCTGTAGAGCACTCATTTTTCCAAGTAAGTAAGCGTGCTCAACAACTTGTTTAACAATTGCAATGTAGAGTGTAATTGTTTTTGGCGAATAATTTTCATTAGACTTGAAGCTATTAATCAGAGTATTTAATGCAGTAGCATTGAAGTTTTGCCAATTAATATCATAGATTGAATCTCTGCCAATATGCTTCGCCACAGCTTTCAGCACACGTGCAGCCGTTTCTTTTGAGGCTTCAGAGTTAAGAGATAAAATATAATTATATATCGGACATTTCACATCTTTGTATATAACTGTCTTTTTATACATGCTATTGGCAGCAACCAAATCATGACGAATTTCAAATAATTCTTTTGCAAATCGTGTCAAAGCTTAACCCTTCTATGTGTTTTGTTTTAGTGCAATTAAAATAAAATGCTTCATTGTTAATCTTTAAATTTAACCCGTACATCATAATTAAACACTTTACCGCCACCGATATAACCCTAGATATTAGCGGGCAAACTTTAATGTCAACCCCCCCCCCTGTGCAGGAACAATAAACTCTGTAACCTTGGGGTGATCGCTTCACCCCAAGGTTACAAACTTTATTGTCTCTACACACCCCCACTATAACAGGTAACTTCTTCATGTTAAAAATAACTCTTGTAAATGTTTATTTACGATACCTATTTTTATGTTAAATTGAGCTTTAAATAAAAAACTCAGGCCAACTCACCTAAGTTTTTAAAATATAAATTTAACTGTTTTTTTTACTTTTAACACTAAAAATCATTACATTAATGGTGGTGAACAAAATTAAACCTAAGCACGCAGTCAAATACTCTGCAATTCGCGCAACAAATAAATTGTGTGCCACACCCGACAATATTAAGGATAGTAGTAATATAAACAAAGGTATGATCAATTGACTTACATAACACGATAGTAAATAAATCGCACCGTTCGGGCCCTCCATAAAATTACACTTTTTATAAATATAAAAAGTACATAAATGACTAATCAAATAAATTACAACAAATAAAAAAACTACCATGAACCAACCCTTCTGGACAGATTGTTTCTAAATTATGTCACAGTTTATTATCTAGGCTACTAAGCTAGAAAGGGCGAATATAGTGGTTCTAATTCATTTTTTATTCAGAAAATGAGAATTCTATTAATGCTAACTATAAAGTACAAGGATTTAGATGGCTTGATGTGAATGGGTTCGTGAGGATTGTTAGTTCTATCCTGGCATCAGGACTTCTCTGAAATAGATGCAAATGAACGACGCAGCGGTATTTAATGTTTAATTTTATTCTTTAACACATACAAACCACCAGCAAGTGTAAATATTGTAATAGTTATGACAATAACTGTCGCAATTTGAATTGTACTCATAAATATCTCCTGTCAGGTCTATTAATAATTATACACAACTCTATAAATATGAAAAGCGCGCTTATATTAGTTATCTTTACTAGCTTCAAATTATTAGCTTGTGGCCATAAAGGCCCGATAAAATTGATACAACAAACGTAATAATAGCTGCAGGTAAGTTAATCTCACTTAATGAATTTAAAGTTGTTTCAAAAATATTGGTGGCATTGGTGTAAGCATCAGTAGTGAAGTATCTCCAACTGAAGAACGAGCATGATGCGACAGAAAAGACAAAGACACCCAGCGCTCCACTGATTAGCTTTGATAACGTGTAAGAGCCAGTTACTAAAACCGATAGAAAAACCAACATTATTAACATTTAAATATATACCCGAATTAGTTATAAGCCATTGTTTTTATTTTTAATATCACCAATATAAACTATGGAATTATTGACCTACTTATTTGACTTGCCGACTGCACTAACCTTTCCATTTGACCATCTAATGAAGAGGGTGTTCCCTACTCGCCATTCAGTAATCTTTTTTATCATCCTTCCAATTTACCTGTATTAACACTGCCAAACCACAGAATAAGGATGCCAAGCACGGCACAAGCGACGATCCCAAAAACAACCCAAAGAGGGTCAACATTTGCCAATATTAAACTAATCATATTTAGTAGTTCCTACTTTCTTTTGCATAGTAAATCTATAGCTGTCTTCTGTTTTTTTACTTCAACTAACAAGTTCATCTTATGCGTGTAAGTATCCTGTAATTTGGCATCTGTCTCTTTTAGCGCAGATTTTACAGATTCGAGTTCTTTGGTTAATGCTAAATTTTCATCATTTAACGCAGTTAAATGTTTATCTTCTGATTCCGCTATCTCATTTAAATTAATGTGATTAGGGCTTATATCATTATTATAAATTTCAAAATTGTCAGTTTCTTCCTGTAAAGCTAAATTAGAAGCTTTCAGCGTTTTTAGTTCGTTTTGTAATGCAGTTTTTACTTCGGTGAGTTCATTAACTTTATTTTTATTGTCTTCTAGCGCCTGGGTAGCATCTTCAAGCTCTGCATTAACTTTTTCATTCTGCTTTATAAGGGCTTCATTACTTAAGAGTAATTTAGCGTTTCTTTCATCTAGCGTTTGTGCGAGAGCCTTGCTTTCACTAGCTAATGCTTTCTGTGAAGTTAGCTCTTCTACTAGTTCTTGGTTCAACCTACTACTAGACAGATTTTTTGTTCTCAACTGTTCAATTTGTGTATCTAGCTCCTTTACGGCCAGAGAATGCGTGCGAGTCAGTTCCTCCAGAGCTTTTTGATATTGTGCATCATTTTCTTGATTTTCATTAGCAAGCTCTCGACTCTGCATTAACTGCCTCTCAAGTAGCTCTATCCTTGTTTCGCTTGCCACTTGCTTAAGACTCAATGCCTCATATTCAGCTTTGAATTGTGATAGTTCTTGCTCGGCTATTAAACGCTGACTATTAGCTTCATTAAATTGGTTTTTATAGCGTAGTTCTGCCTCTTTTTCCTTTAGCGCCAATTCATCCATAAACGATTGTGCAAAGTTAGATGACAATGCAAATTTGTTATCAAACCATTCCTTTTGCTCTTGGGCCCTAATAGTCTTCCAAGATAGTAAGTGTTTATGAGCTGTGCTCGTGCTTTTAATTTCAGGGATCAACGACAAAAGCATAGGAATGTTAGGCTCAATACCTTTTTTTACTAAGTTATTACACAACTCATGAATCATTTTTTTGTGATTTAATGAAGTGGTTTTTGCAGACATTGGTATTACCTACTTTTAAACATGATTGAATTATACACACGCTTGTTCATATAGGCAATTACGGCAAATAATGTCGCTCTTATCGCGAAACAATTTCGCCATTAGCGAGGGAATAGTTTCGCAATTAATTACAATATGAACGAACTTAAAACCAGACACCAAAAGCAAAGAAAGCCATATAAATCATTGTTTATATGGAGCTTTATACTTAACCACCAACTAGGTTAGTTATTTTAATTTAAATTTACAGAAATAAAAATATCAATAACTGTAAAATATCCATGTTAAATACAGAAAAAAAACGCGAAAGCTTTCGCACTAACTTTCGCAGTTTTTACGAAATTTTGTTAATAAATTCCGTGATAATTTATATCTGTAATAAGAGCTTTTATATACAAATACATACTAATTGTGTTGATTAAAATATATACAATTCTAGCTATATCTTCACTATTTCCAAACTTTATAATTGCAGCGTAAAAAAATAATTGGCAAAAAATTGATACAAAAGCATAAGCATAACGCTTTGTTGTAATAGACATACATTTTCTCCAGTTTTTGTTTGTCACATACTCAATTTCTGCAATAAGCCAGCCACATTTTTTCAAACTATCAAACAAGCATTTAATGTGTTTTAAATCAAGTTGTTACAACATTAAATTTATGAGTGTTTCAGAAGTATACATATTTAATGTGTAAAAATTTTAAGAAAGAAATGATAGTTTAATAAAAGTGTAAAAAAATGAAGACACTATTCTACTTTTCTGCAAAAAACTGTAATCAATACAGAACACATGCTCTGCATTTAAACGACTTTTGATAAGACACGATGACAAATGCAATAACCAATCGGCTCTATTTTTTATGGCCACTGAGTTGCCTGACGTCATTACGCACGGATAAAGCCACTTTACAGAATTGACTAAGTACTTTATTTCATTAATCATAATCATTTTATTGCGTTTTCAGCATTTTGGAATCGCGATATATATGGGAATAATTGCCCACACACCAATGCACGACTCATGTATCAAAAAATGACTCATATTACAAAAATCGGTATACACGGTTATACATATTATGTACTATCACTTTACTAGAATAATTGTTAAGTATGAGGTTTTTCATGAGTTCAGAAAAAGTAGCTAAAACTGATAGAGATTTTTATAATTTAAGTGTAGGCGCAACCAATCATAAAGAAGCACGTAATAGAAGATTGTTGAGTAATAACCAAAAACAACTTCGCAACTTCACTCGTAATGAAAGCAAAGACTATTTAGGTGTACATGCGGCTACTATAGATAAATACACAAAATTAGCTAACATCGACCCTCGCAGACATGATGATTCTCAGTGGTCACTGGACTTAGAAGAAATATACAAGGTACGTGATCTAATGCCTCAAGATTTGAGAAAAGCGGAAAAATTCCACCGTGGCTTAAATCAAAAACTCCAAGTAATCGCGATACAAAATCAAAAAGGTGGCGTAGCTAAAACAGCTACTGCAGCTACACTAGCTTCTTGCCTAGCAACAGAGTTCCATCAAGAATTTCGCATTGGCCTAATTGATATGGATGCACAAGCAACATTAACCACCTTTTACGCTACGAAGTCAGAGGCGTTGGGTGAGCTATCATCTGGTGATTTGATTACTGGGAACTATGAGCTAGACGAAGGTGAAACAAAGCAGCAAGTGATCTCAAATGCATTCTTACCAACAACAATACCAAATTTACGTATCCTACCGGCTGCACAATCAGATAGAGCTTTAGACAACTGGTTTCACGAACAAGTTATAAATAATAAAATTGAAAACCCGTATTCAATTTTGAAAAACATTATCAATGAAGTTGAAAGTGAATTTGATATAATTATCATAGATACCCCGCCGAGCCTAGGCTTCCCAACGTACAATGCTTACTACGCGGCTACGGGTATTATCTACCCATTAGGTGTAACTGAAAGCGATATTGATGCCACAAGTTCTTACTTTGAATTTATTCAGCAAGTGTGGGCTATTTTAAAAAAAGCAGGTCATCCCGGCTTCGATTTTATGAAAATGCTACTTACAAATTTTAAAGAAGGCTCAACAACAACGACAGGATTGATGACTGGTTTATGTGATGATTTCTCGGACTATTTATACTCAAAAGAGTTTAAAGCATCTGAGGCGGTTTCTAATTGTCAAGCATCAATGGCTACTGTCTTCGATATGTCCAAAAGTGAATACGACAAAAGTAAATCTTCATTCCTAAAAGCTCAAGTAAATGGGTATGAAGTAACGAGTCAGGTATATAGAGATATTGCAAAAGTATGGCGTGAAAGCAGTAAGGAGGAAAAATAATGGCTAAGAAACGTGGCTTTAACAATCCTACAGGTGGTGTACCGGGTGGAGAAGATGCGATAGTAGACGCAGCAATAAGTAAAATACAGCATTTATCAAAGGATCTAAAATCTGCAATTGAAAACTCAAATCAAAATACAAATGCAGTGCTTAAAGAGTTCTTTGGTTTAAGTTCAGTTGGGGAAAGTAAAATATGGACTTTGAGGTCAGGTAAAAAAGTAGAATTTACACCTGTTACATTGTCTTATGAAGAAGTACGCGATAATACAACCGTCACGTTTGAGGTGAACGGGCGATTCCAAGACGATTTAACCCTTGAGTCATTGCAAGATCTAAACTCAATTCTTACGCAACAATATACACCGGCCATTGCAAGGTTACTTGATGGAAAGATGGATATATTAGACGGCTCACGTAGGCGTGCCCGTTTTTTATATGAAGAAGGAGCGATTAAAGAGTTTCACCTTCTCGTTTCTAGCGAAGATATAAGCGTCAGTGATGCTAAAGCGTTAGCTAAAGAGCTTCAATCGGCAAAGGAGCATAGCTTAAGGGATGTTGGTTTGCGTTGTCAGTTGATTAAAGATAATCACTTTAATGAGACTGGCGAAACCTTAAATCAAACTGCATTAGCAGAACAGCTCGGTGTTAGCCAAAGCTTAATAAGTAAAGCACTCACTGCTGCTTCAGTAAAAAAGGAAATGCTAACGCTTTTCCCTGATCTGAACACGCTCGCTATTGCTGACTATAAACTTCTAAAGCAAGTGCAAGACGAACTTGAAAGTAACAATTTTCTTGATGGATTTATAGATGAAATCGAAACTGAAATTATTAGCATAGATGACAACCTTGCGGCCGATGAATATAAAAGTGCTGTTTTAACTCTTATTAAAAATACAAACAAAAAACTTACTGCCAAACCGAAGGATAAAGCTGTTACAACTAAACTGTTTGACTGTAAGGGTAATCAAAGAACAGCTAAAAAAACAGAAAAGGGTAGAAAGGTAAGTTATACATTTGACAAAATTACTGAAGAAGCCAAACGAGAAATCGAAGAAGCTATAGTAGCGCTCTTGGAAAAACATAACCAATAACCTTGATAAAAAACCTGCTGATTAGCAGGTTTTTTAGTGGGTTTTATACAAAGATTATTTATGCTTTATTCACATTCAAAACAGTCACTTACGAATAAAAACCTGCAATTATTCCAGCGATATAATACACGTTATTCCTTTACTTACTCTGTTAACCCTGCTCTCTTAACAACCACGTAATAGCCTCAAGCTTGCAGTGTTTGGCTTTTGATAACCTTTCAACTACTATAAATCTGCTCATAAACAACTAAAAAAAGAAAGTATGAATAACTTTAAAATAACTCCTGCTCACTCTATTGAAGCGAAGGCATGGCTACTGTTCTTTTTAACGAGTGGGATGAGCTTATAGAGCATGTATCTAGCCCACACGAACCAATTTACATAACAGCAGAAAACAACGCCCATGAAGTCATAGGCGAAAGATTGTCGCGCTACATTAAGTATAATTACTCTCATGGCATGGTGTTAAACATGCTGGAAAATGCAGGGGTTGGATATTCACCGTAAGACCGGAGAGCGATACTTGAACTCACATCGCCGTAGGGGCTTATAGTAGAGCAAAGAAAACTCGTAGAGGGAATAATGGATGTTGAGACTGCCGGGCATGGTGGTTTAAAACTGACGAAAAAGCTTGCTGATGCAATTCCTTCACACCTAACCCTTAATAGTGAATATTATGAAGAAGATGAGGCGTTTGCACTTGTCTATCTTGCATACCCGCAAATATTTCCGTCTGTTCAAGGCAAAGCCCATGCATTAGGTAGACTCAATATATTTACATCGCATTCAGTGCCACGAAAGAAAAACCAAGCCGAGATCGATTTTCTTGCCGAGTTCACAACAACCATAGACACCGAATTAAACTTAGATTTTAAGCCGCACGTTGAGGATGAAAACTAAATAGAGAACTCAATGAAATCGAGCAATGTGTTTTTGCTATTTAAGTGAATGCGTTATTAACAACAAGTACCCTATCGCTGCCCCTGACGTTGAGTACGCGCCTTCATTAACGGATTGGGTGCTATGTTTAAAGAGAGCCCCAAATATTGATGGTACTTGGAAACAAACAGCTAAGAAGTGGAAGGAACGTTTCTACATTGATCCTGGTTTATATTAGTGCTTATTAGATTTCTTCTCCGGCAGCAAAATTTAAGCAAAAAAAAAGCGCCCAAAAGGACGCTTTAATTAAACAGATTTATTTCAAAATCAACTAGAGGACCTATTGGCTACCAAGTAAAGACCTCCAGCAAGAGTGCTGAATGTCAACAAAACCACTATTACCGTAGCTATTTGATAAATACTTGTGTCCATATTATTTGTCCTCTTTGTTATATTGCTTTGAAATAGTAAATGAAACGACAACCGCAGCTACTGAACAAATTAATGCTCCTATAGCCTTAACTAAACCTTGAATTTGTAACTGGTGGCACACTTCTGTAACTTGGCTTATGCAAACTCCAAAGGAATCTTCAAAACCCCCTACAATTAAGCTGGGTATGAAACCAACTAATATAGCCATCAGAACAAGTTCAACAAGTATTAGGTTGAAGTTTTTCTTATTATTACTCATTGCTTATCCTCATATTTGAGGGGGAGCAATCCCAAAAGGGAGAGCGACCCCCTTCTGGGTTAATGTTTCAGGCAATTATTTAATTGCCGGTGTTAATTCTCAAATTCAGATAGAGAATATATTTCGTATTGTTCTGCTAAATAATCTGGGTCACTCACTAGTTCAGTAAGATCATAGATTGGTTCTAAGAAATCATTAGCCTCATTGTAAACATTAAAAATCAATCCCGATAATGCTGGGTTGTTTTCTATCAACAATGCATCTAAATACTTCAACTTAGTACGCGTTATTATTTCCCCACATGAAGCAGCGCAGTATAAGTCACCTGCACCACTATCTAATGACTTTAAATCACTTGGTTTAATAATTTCACCACATACGTTAGCTGCAACAACATGAACAAACGTTGTTGCATAACCCGAAACAGACTTTGTTTCGCACATAACACGCTCCTATATACGATATTTTGACAGAGTTAAAATATGTTTGATTTTACAATTTTAGATAACGCAGTTTTAAGGTTTGAAACGCACTCTACATTCGTAAAGTATTTATCGTCTAAACCTTCTATGTTATCTCTAGTCATCCCTACACCTAATACAGCAATACTTATACCCAATATCTTTGCCAGCTCTAATGCTTCAATGAATGACCCCGGACAACTAGGCTTACCATCAGTTACGAGGAATAAGCACTTCTTATCTTCAGATTGGCGATTCAGTCTCATTAATGCAGACTTCATAGCCTCACCGCTTGGAGTGTATAAATCAGAACAAACTTGAAAGCGTTTTTCATCGATATATTGTTGGTTAAAAGGTTTTGCTATATATAGGCACATCTCAGACGAGTAAAAACCAATTTCATTTTTAACTTGTAAGCTTTGCAAACCCTTAGACATTGCTAATGCTACCGCGTTAGCAATCTCTTGATAGCCACGAGCCATAGAACCTGAAGCATCTATTAAAATACTAATAGCGGCGCTCAATTCGTTTTCTATTACCGGTGTTTTGAAAATGCGATCATCACCTAAAACCGATCCAACTAGTTTTTTGCTAGATAATTTTCGGCCACGATTTCTAAAACCATTCAACTCCTCTGTGTCATCAATTAACGCTCTGTGTAGGGTACGGTAAACCGCCTTGCCTGCACTGGGTATTAATTCAGGATTATTAAAAGGTAATCCCATCAGTTTCCATTTAGTCGTTACAGGTAACGTATTACTAAATATATCTCGGAGTTCGGAATCATCTTCAGAAGGGCTAAAGTTTTCTGCTTCTTGTCTCAATTCTTCGGCTATCATTTCATGAAAGTCAGGTACTTCAATATTATCGTCTTCGATAGCATCTATAACTGACTTAATGATTCGTGAAGTTTGATCACCGTTTTCTTGGTCCTCAGCAGAGGCTTCATTTCCATTAGTATCCGTACTTGAATCATCTGATTGCTCACCATCTGATTGTTCACCATCTGATTGCTCATCGTCTGATTGCTCATCACTTTCTGAATCATCGCTATCATCACCATTTTTAGGTTCTTCTTGCTCCTTTTCATCTGTACTTTTCATAAGCTCAATAACTTTCCAAGCCATATCTGCACAATCACGCGTACTACGAGTGTTTGTAATTCCATGTACTATTTCAGTTAAACTATCTATAAAGTTATTGTCATAGGTTGCTTTTAAATACGCTAAAGCTTGTTCAGCATATTGATCTAGACAAAGGTTGCCTGCACCAAGTACACGGCCTTTATATAAGCAGTATGTTAATACTAGTGATAACGGATTATCAGAACTCACAGGTTCACTAAATAAGCCTTTCTTAATTGCGATTAAAACAAGTTTTTCAAGGTTTAACTTAGCGCCTGGATACTCTGAACCAACTAACTTCTCCATTCGTGCATCTTCAAAGATATTGCATAAATTTAAATGTAACTTACTCTTAAAGTTGATTGAAAAACTGGTGTGTTTTTCATGGCCAATTTCATGATCAATATAACCATGCGTCATAGACACATAATCAGGATCAGTAAAATCGCCAAATGGAATATTAATTTTTCCACCACAACTATAAGCCGTACTACCACTAACAGTGACCTTAATACCTTCTCTGTCACTCATTAACTTTGATAATACTCTAGCTACTTTTATAACTCTGTTTTTTGATTTCATGGGTGGTTACTCTCCATAGGGGGTTTAACGGCTAAGCCGTATAGGGTTTTATTTAAGGGTTTATAGCCGGAGCTATTAAGTTCTATATCACCTGCTTTTCGTTTTACTGCTTAGAAAAACAATAAAATGAAAAATAGAGGACCAAAAAGGACTTCCCTTTTCAGTTCTCTATTTCTATATTTCCATTAGCAATTGATATACATGGCAAGATTTCATCGTTTGACATAAAGCCTAAAGGCTCAGTGACGTAAGTCACTGAACCCGACTTTAATTTGCACTTACAATAGCCACAAATTCCAGTTCTACACTGTGACTTGTGTACAACGGAGCCTTGTTCAAGACTCTGAAGTATTGTGCCTTTGCTTTGTACGCTGTGATGTTGACGCGACGAAGTGATGATTTTAATCATGAATAACAACTCCAGTATCAAGTTGAAATTCAGGCCTAAGAGCTGGTGGAAAACCATCAAAGCCCTTTGACTGATAAACATCATTCCAATCAATTTTATCAACACCTTCTGGACAATTTGGTACAAAGATTTCTGCATTTCTGCCCTCTTTTTCCAAACGTTCCTTCAAGCGATTCGCTGCAGCAAGACCGGCCCCACTAGGTTCAATATCAGCCCAAATTAGGACAAACGTAACGTCATCTGGAAACTTTACAGCTTCCATTAAACGATCCGAAATACCGACCCACATAGGAGTTCCTGTAGCTTCACGAACACTAAGTGCATTTTCAATGCCTTCAGCTATACCTATAACTTTTTCTCCAAAACCTACGTCTCTTGGTTGGTCTAATTGAATAGAACAGCCTCGAACATCAGATATAGGCGCAAAAATCATTTTGCTGCGAATAATATCTGCCTTAACCGGTAGTTTTGTGTCGAGAAAAGTACGGTGCATAGTGACAGGTTTACCGTTCACATCACGTACCATGGCAAGCATTCCGGGGAAGTGCTGCCAATTGGTTTCATCGCTTTCCTTATATGCAAGTTTTGGATGAAAACCCAAATCAGACATATTAGTAAGGTCAGAATTAATACCACGATTGCGAAGGTAATCATGCGCATGAGTGTTCAAAATTGGCTTAGCTTGAGCTTTATTGTTCCTGAGAACTTTTTTAGCTTTTGCTAAGGCCTCTTCTGACGTTTTGTATGCGCTTTGTTGGGTATACTTACGTTGTGCTTTAGCTGCATCTGATTCAGTAACTCGTGATAAGTCACCGCCACAAATACGTATAATTTCATCTAAAGCCTGTGAGACAGAACACCCAACATACCAAGACACAACAGATATACCATCTGGTAAAGGCCCTACATCGTTATGATATGCCCCACCTGTATCTCTGTAGTCTCGAAACCATCTAAACTTAGTACGGCCACCACCGGTTAAAGGACAAGGCTGCTGCCTAATACCTTTTTCAAATGATTGCGCTAACCCGTGGTAGTTTGAAAGAACACTCTCCCAGCCGCCACTTTGGTCTACTAATGCTTTTACATGGTTAATTTTGTCGAAATTGTTGTAGTTCATAATATTACTTCCTCATATATCGAAATCACGATGATCCCAATACATCCGAGTCTCAGGTGCATTGGTGATCACCGTGACCCGGTAAAAAGAAAGCTCGCCACCCAAGCGGGCAAAAGCGAGCTTGGATGGTGGTTATTCAGTAACTAATTCACTATTCTCAATTCTTCGAGAAGAATTGGTAATGACTAGTCGAACACCTACAACAATTTCTTTACCATCGTGTTCAACTGTTTTAAAAACATAATCACCACGGACTATTGTTGTTACAGTTTTACCTTCAAGCATTTTTTTTAAATCGATTTTCATGGTTACTCTCCAAAATATCTAAATTTGGGGTACAACCATGCCCAAGCGGGTAGGTGTACCCGCGTGGGTTTATATTCTTAATTTTTAAAAACACTTTCCAAAAAAAAGTATTTTTAGGAAGTAAGCCACCAGCAAAAGCGCTAGGCTTTTACTGGTGCTAACAATTGATAAAATTAATTACCAACCATCAAAAGCAAAACTATCAATGGCCACATTCTCCTGCTGAACTATGAATTCAGAGTTAAATGGATCACTACTTGATTGTTCTACTGCTTCTCCAAATGGGTTATCACTGAAAGGGTTATCTTCAGTGTTTATACTAGACTCTGCCATTGACGTATTATCCACAACGGCTACTTCTTCAACTTCCTCTATTTCTTCAACTTCGCTTAGCTCATCACCACCTTTTCCATAAGCAATTACTTTTGATCGGTCACTTACAAGTGTCAAAAAATGACAAATTTTGTGATAGTCACCACCCATTAAAGGGTAGGTCAAAGGTAATTCATTAAGCACTTCTGAAAAGCGCACAGCTACACGGGCAACAGTTGAATCCAAGAAAGATAAATTGATCAATTTATCGCGTAGAGCGAAAACTGGCTTCATCTTCTTGATTGTTGCTTTTTCTGCCATAAGAAACGACTTTTGATAGATTTCAGCTGCTTCGCTGGAAATTTCATCAAACAAAGTTTGACTAGCTTCCTCAGCAATAACATCTTCATCACCATCAAAAAGAGGTTGAATCGCCATTGGTGGGTGCACCTTGAATGTGAATCGACTAGCAAATTTGCTGGCTTCATCTGAACATTTTCTAATATAGGCCTCTACAGGCTTGTTATTTAAAATATGGTCTTCAATGGTGTTTTCATACTCACTTCTAAGGTTCTGCACTTCAGCTTTAAACTCAGTATCAATTTCATGTAACTCTGTAATCAAATCATCTAATTGACTGATTGGTACAAGGGTAGCGCCTTTTGCAAAGCTAATACCTCGTTGATTAAGAGCACGACGAGCTTGCGCTGAACACTTACTAACAAATCTAAGCTTTTCTTTCGGGAACCAGCGTAGCTTAGTACCTGAAAGCAACTCAGAGTCGAGCACTTGTCCATCTATTAACGATTTACTATCAGAGATAATACTTTCGCCACATGCTCCTTGAACTTCTACTGAAATTAAACAAGCGCCACTTTTAATATCTAAGTTGGCATTGCTTGCGGCTAGTTTAGAAGCTTCTTTTGCTGAATCGACTGTATATTTTTGGGTTGTCATGGTTACTCTCCGGGGGTTTATAAATTCGGAGCATAACAACCCTGTTCAGGGGTATTATGCCCCTGTAGGGTTTAGGTTTTGAGGTGTTAGCCTCTATTTTAATATTTTAAAATTGATTACAGGCTCGCATATTGACAAGCCTGAGTTATACCATCAATTTTCCATTCGGTATCGCAATTACAACATACTGCAAAAACGACACCTGTAAGTGGTGTTTCTTGAATTTCACCTTTATCAGAAACATTACCATTAAGATTTACATAAAAGTGAATGCATCTTTCCTGCTTCTCTTTTAAAACAATTGGTGAACACTTACATTTAGGACAATATTTATTCATATTTCGAGTCATAAATAGTTCCAATATTATTTAGAATATTCTAAGTTTCTAGTTTTGTGATCGAACACAAAGCTATTAATGGTAGTTAAATACCCATCATCCAGCTTTTCTTGAATACGATCTCTTGAAGAAACTTTACTATCTACTATTTGCGGTATCCAATAATCACCATAACGTTTGTTCTTTTTGTAAAAAACATAAAGAGCATTATTAAAGTGACCAATGGCCCAAAGTTCATCTTTGCTTTTACTTAAAGTAATAACATCGAAAGAGCCTGTTGGGTACGAAGAGGGTCTACATGGTAGAAAGCCTAATTCAACCGCTTCTTGTCCTTTGTATTCAGTGCTGTGTTTAATCGTAAAGTGTGTAACAACATCATCAAGATGCGTACTGTTATCCACCCACTCAATATCACTAACTTTTCTGTATATACTATTAAGACCAGTTAATACTCCAACGCAACTAAATGTAACCGATAATCTCTTTCCATTAGCATTAGTTCCGATAGACATTGCTTTAAATGAACCGTCTGGAAACTCATGAGCTTCAAAAACGGAACAATCTAAACTGTCTGTCATATCGTAAAAACTAGCTACCGGTTTTATGGAGGAGCGTGTTACTTTTTTGCGTGTGAGGCAAAAACTTCTCCACTTGGTTTATCAAGATCTAAACCTAATAATCGCTGCAAAACTGCATCAACTATTTCTTGGCTATCACTATCAACACCGCCTTGCATAGAGAAATCTAAGGCTTCGCGCCATTCCGCATCTTTACCAAATACCATCGTATGAAAAGCCCAATTAACCAATGTTCGTGTACTAAAAATACAACCGATTGGATCATCAATGCCTTTACCATCATCACCAACACGTAATTTTCTTAACTCGTTACCGACTAAGACCATCTTATGTGCGACAGCATATGGGATTGCAGGGAATTGCTTTTGTATTATTTTTAACTCTTGTGCTGGTTGTGGGTAATACGTTCTGTACCAACCGATACGTGAACGTAAGGCATCATCTAACTTCTGTGAAGAAGTGTAGAACTCCGAGCCACCCTCACCAGTCGTGTTACCTGTGGCAACGATACGACACAATGAGTGTTTAGTTAGTGTTTTTCCAATTTGCTCTATAGGCCAAGGTTTACCTTCCAGTAATCCATGAATCGCAGCACCAGTGTTACGATTTACCTTATCAAGTTCATCAAAAATTACTAACCCACCGCTAGCGTAAGCTTTAGCAGCTGGACCAGGATTAAAAGGTGTTTCACCATTCATAAGAACTCGTGAACCCTCTAAATCTTCTGGCATTAAGCTACCGTGACACTTAACCATGTATACAGGTTCATTTAAGTGATCTGCTACAAAAAGTAACATTTCAGTTTTACCTGTACCTGTCTCACCATGCAAACCAAAAGTTTGAAGTTGAACAGGCGCCATCCACCAAGATAATAAGCGTTTAAGCGTCTTTTCTGTCGGAATGTAATACTTGTTAGAGCCTTGACAATCAGGGTGACGATTTTTACGACGAGTAAGAGTTCTTTCACCGGGAGTGAAAAAATCAGGAAATATGCTATGTGCATCGACCTTCTCTAATTCGTTGTAGTTTACTTTTGCTGATTGAATTTCTGTTACGTTTTCTGCCGTGTTTGTGTTTGACATGGTTACTCTCCAAAAGGAATTAAGTTTTTTGGAGATAGATCTTCCCTATCAGGGAAAACTATCCCCGATTAGGGTTTTAAATTTAATCTTTAGAATTAAATTTAGGGTTTAGAACTTTATATACAGTTGTTAAATTATGAAACGTAAATGCTTGAATCAGCCATTTTATCAATTTCATAATTCTCGTTATATGTTTGAACTGCTAAAGCATATGCTTCTATATACTTCCCATTAAAATCAGTTGATAGCTCAGTTAAAGCTTTGTCTATCTCACTAATATATAATTGGGGAACTACATCACCTTGCTCTAAAGCAATCCAAACCAAAATATCAGTATTGTTAATAAATGAATTAAATTTAAGATTTTCAGATGTAACTATCGCAGTGATAATTTCAACTAAGTTATAAGCAAATGATTGCCTAAATAATAAATCTCTCATTGAATATCTCCATCTATTGCAAATACACATGTAAGTACATTGTTTAGAGAATGCTTAGTATTCACTTTTAGGAACATAAGTAACTCCAGAACGAGTATATACAGATGATATTTCTAACATTTCTAATGCAAATCGATTTACGCCGCGAAGTCTAAGTTCATGATAAATTCCTTTACGGAGTTCAACATGATCAAAGCCAAACGCTTTACAAATTAATGCAAAATAGTTAGAACTAACGAACTCAAGCTCAACAATTAAGTCTTCACTATCAACAGCAACATCACGCAGAATTTCTAAAGAACGATCAACCATCCATAAGCATAGCTTTTCGATTTCTTCATCTTGCCATTCAACATGAGATATACAGTTAACTGCATCAAGTTCAGGATCGAACAAAGAGATAATTGAGTCTTCATAAGTGGGATTTCCCCGCTTAATTGCCTGCAATATATCTAAATCCAACGGGTGTTGAATTACATTTTCTTTATTCCAACTTGGTGACCACTGAGCATGTTGCTTAATAAGTTCACCTTTTTCGTGCATCGAAAGCCAACTAATTACTTTTTTATCAGTAACACCAAAACGTTTAGCACAAGCTTTAATAGTAGAGCCGTGGTTTTGTATACGATAAACGCATTCAATTTTGTCTAGGTGGTTAACTTTATTTTTCTTTGCATGGGTTTGCATGGTTACTCTCCGGGATATAAAAAACGGGAGTACATGCACCCCAAAGGAGTGAATAAATACTCCCGTAGGGTTTAGGCTGATGCCTTGGGTTAAATTTAGTTACGATTTAAGTGGTTGGACTTAAAAAGAAAACTTTCAAAATACAAATAAACAAAACCAAACTTAAAGGACTAAACAAAACAAAAGAATAAATATTGTTAGGGTTAGTTAATAAGTGCGTAGCGATAGTGATAGTAATGAAGGGAATAAATAAATATTACAGTCAAAATTAAGATAATCAGTACAGCGAGTGATTTAATAAATATTTGCTATGAAAGTGAGTTAACTAAAATGTGTGGAAAATAAAAGTATTAGCGAAAAAATCCAACGAGGTTGAATCGGTTACTAATCGTGTTTTATTTGCCTTGGGTTTATCTAGTTACGATTTAAGGGATTAAACTTAAAAAGTGACTTTGAAATTGCAGAAATAAATTAAAACCAGAATTAAAAACTAAGCAAAACAAGGGAATTGTTAAGGATAGTTAGTAAGCATGTAGTGTTAATTGAAAAGTATGAAAGGAATAAAAAATTATTACAGTCAAAATCAATATAAGCAATACAACGAGTGGTTCAAATAAATAATTACGGTTTAAAGTACGGTTACTAGGTAGGCATTACGAACAAAAATTTGCAAATTCAACGTGGTTGAATGGGTTGCTAATGGTGTTTTATTTGCCTTGGGTTTATTTAGTTACGATTTAAGGGATTAAACTTAAAAAGAGTCTTTTCTAAATTGAATAATTAAAACGGGAACTGCACTTAAAAGACCAAACGAAACAATAAAGTTACTAAGATTGGTTAATAAGCCTGTTGTGCTTGTCATGGTAGATGAAATAAACATTAAAAATATTACATTCAAAAGCCAGATAAACAAAACTACGAGTCGCCCAAAGAAATTTTCGCTATGAAAAAGTTTTGAAACTAAATAGGTCGGCAGATAAATACATTTATTAACTAATCCAACGAGGTTGAAAAAATTACTAAAGATGTTTTTATTTGCCTTAGGGGTTAGTGCGCTTTTTTTAAGTTTTCGCATGAGTGGTTACTCTCCGTTTTTTTAATTTACAAATAGCAGGACTATTTGGTTGGGTTTGGGGTTGATGCCGTAGCATATGATTCATTGACCTAAAAAGGTTGAACCGTCGCGATACAGGGATGTAAAGCCGCTAAGGGTTATACTCCATGCAAGGAGTCGAAGTTAAAAACTTCAGTTAAAAAAACGGTAAAAATTATTAAGGACATAACTAGGCAGTTATGTTTTCAATAAATTTTAAGCATGAAAAATACCAGATAAGCTAATGCTCACTGGGGGAGGGGGATTGGTATTCTTATTTAAATTCATTTTGTTGGCTTAGCCAAACCGTTCGCAGGTGCGAAAAGAGTTATCGCCTTAGCGAAAGAGGTTTATCGCCGTAGCGATTTATTTTCGCCGTAGCGAAAGGGGGTTTATCGCCGTAGCGATTTATTTTCACCGTAGCGAAAAAGGGTTTGTCGCCGTAGCGAATTTCGAATATATAACGCATTTACTTTTTTTACAATGCTTGTACTGTTTTTTATTTAAAAAATTGAAGCAAGGCCAAATGGTTTTCTGACCTCGCTGAAAAAAGACTACTTCCGTTAAAGAAACGCCTAAGCTGGCTGCATTTCTTCAATAAATTGCGAGTGCTTACCCTGGCGATAGCTTATATGTAATAGTGACTCAGCCCTAGTGATCGCCACGTATAACAAACGCCTTTCTTCCTCTAAAAATGCTAACTTACTGTCCTCATTGTCGCTATCGCCTCTAAATTTTGTTGGCACTCTATTCTTTTCAACATCTATTACCCATACTTTTTCCCACTGGAGTCCTTTAGAGCCATTCATGGTGGCCAGTATCACCTTATCTTTATCACTATGGTCTATTTCGTCTTTCATCTGCATGAGTCGAATCAAGGCTGAAACCCTCATTCTTAGTGAACCGCTATAACCTTGTAGTCGGTCTGAAACTAACCGTAGCTTATTAACCGCGCGTTCGTGATCCTTTGATATTACTGACGCAATATTAAAAACTTTACTGATAAACTCATCTATTCCTTCTTCATCGTCATTACTGGGTATGTTTTTGGCCAAGTCCAAATAAATACTTAGGTTTTTGTTTTCTGGCAATGATAGTGAGCTAACCTTATTTATATCGCCAACTTCTACAACATGCTTATGGGTTTCACTAATAACATTATTCGGTACACCTATAAAGCTAAGTGCATCATCAATAAACACCATGCTTTTCGGGTTCGATAAGCTTCTGTATAAACTAACTAAACCAACAATCAATGGTGACTCCCATATAGATTTACCACCAATCCTCTCAACAGGAATATCTAAGTAAACTAATTCTTCCTGCATCAAATCCAATAACTTATTAGTTCGAGCTAGCACAGCCCAGCCTTTTGGGTTTTGAGCTATTTCTAGTGCTACTACGCCTTGGCATTCAAACGGTACCGAAGTTTTACTCATAATTACTTTATCAGGTTTATTGGCGTACACTTTTTGATTAATGAGGTTAAGATAATTTTCAATTGCTCTGCGGTAATGCCAAGATAATCCACTTGGTACGATTCTATTTGTAACAGTTTCCTTTTTGTATTGGTGGATACGTTCTGGATCAATTTTAAGCGCTTTTTCAATATCTAAACGTGCATAATCTTTGAAAACGACTCTGCCACCCGGATCTTTTGCAGAGTTCATGCTTTTTGGCATTCGCTCTACATTATAGTCAATAAGCTCTGCTGCATACGCCAATATCTCTGGTGCACATCTAAAGCAAATACTTAAAAGAAAAGCTTTGGCTTTAAATTCTTCTTGGAATTTAACCATGTTTTTGTAACCGAAACCGCCACGCCAAGAATAGATGGCTTGGTCATCATCTCCCACGACCGTAAAGGATCTATTCTCTTTTTTGTTCTCTTTTATCCAAGCATATTCTATTGCTGACGTATCTTGAAATTCATCCACCAGCATGTGAGTAAAGTCTAAAGGCTCAATTTTCTTAGCTCTTAGTGCAAAAATAAGCTCTATACTTAATGTTGTTAAATCTACTTTTTTGTACTGCCAAAGTGCTTGAAGATATTTTACTGAAATTTCAGAAAGCTCGCCAATATCCCCATTCGATTCTAAATATTCTACAGGGTATTGAGTATCTATAAATTGTAGATTTTTTTCATCCGTACCTACTGCACGGCGTTTAAATGAATCGTGTGTTGGTCCCATTATTAAACTACGCCCATCTAATAACGGCCGAGCATGGTCAAGTATTAATTTGGCAAACGTTCTTATATCTATTCGCATTAAGTCATTTTCACTGATCAATTTTGAAATACGATGCTCTGTTTCCTTTGTTGATGAACGAGTAAAAGTAACCATTATTAGTTTATTAATTTCATTAGCCTTTATAATCTCACTGGCCAGTTCTATTGATAAATGGGTTTTCCCACTTCCGGGTAAAGCGAGTACAAGTTTGTTTTCGTCTCTGTGTTCAACTACCGCGTTTTGATCGTTTGTTAATGCCATATGTAATCTTACAAGTGCCTAAAACATGCATTCTAATATTTCCTGTTCAGTAGCCTAAATTTTACAATAGGTAAAAATGACCTCTGTAAATTCGAAGTAGGGTAAATGTATATATGAACAAATACAGTCGCATTCTTGGTAGACGTATCAAATCACAAAGAGAGAAGCAGTTACTTTCGCCAGAAACTGTTGCCATAAAATTAGATGTACAAGTAAGCGATTACCTTAATTGGGAAAGTGGCAAGGCAAAACCGCAAGAGCGTCAACTTATTAAATTGTCTTATATATTGCGTAGTCATGTTTCTCGATTTAAGGCAGGTCTTGTATTGGATGGATTACAATCATGATACAAATTCAAACAATCGGCAAAGAGGATTTTCTTTGTTATAGCCGTGACCAGCTTTCACTAGCAATTAACAAAGTAGCTGGTTGCCATGCTTCAGTTAAGTATCGCCAGAGAAGTGGGCTTAGTAGAGTTCTGTATATAACAGTAACCGCTGGTGGCGTAATTAAAGATACCTATACTGAAAAAGTATTTGAAATAGATGAGCTATGGCGATTACATCTCATATAATCTCTAATATTGATTTCAATCGGTAGCCTATTTCTACAAATATGTTTTAATACATGCAATTAAACATTTGGATTAAAAAAATGAACTTCATAAAAAAATCAATCTTAGCACTATCAACGCTTTCACTGGCAGCTTGTATGTCTACTCAGCCACCTGTTATAACAATGGAATCAAATGAAGTTTATCAATTTGACGATGATGCTAGCTTTGCATTGAATGTGGCTAAAATGACACGTAAAACCGCAGGTTTGTCTGATGTAGCGTTACCAGAAGAAGCGCAATTCAAAGCTAATGGTGCATTAGTTGGGGCAGAGTACGCTATGTCTTTCCTAACTGGTGGCTTAATTGATTTAGCTGGGAGCATGGGTGCTCAATCAGAAGCAGACAGAGCCTTTAATTGGAAACCTATGCTTGTTTTTTTAGGTGATTTAGATAACCCTAATGTTGATGCTGATGCAGTAAAAGTTGTAGAAGCTGAATTAACAAAAACTTTTGAAAAAATCGAAAATTCTAATTACATTGGGATTATGAGGCTTAGTGCTGACGGCAGAGATAACAACTTTATGTTTATGTTTGATGGAGCGCTGTGTGATAAGACAGGGCAACCAAAATTAAAGTATGATCTTGCTAATAACTCAGGGCAATTCATTAACGTAAAACGTGAATACGAAGGCTCATGCTCTACGCCAGTAAACGTAGAAGTAACTGGAAAGGTAGACTATCAGGGTGAACAAAAAAGTGTTATTACAGTAACTTTCCATGGTGGGTATGCAGGTTTTACTGATATGGCTATTGCTACTTCAGGTTTTTCGGTAGTACCACAAACATTCGGTCGTTGGGGTAGTGGGGTTAAATACACTGTTCCAGCCCCTTACGTAATCCATAACAATACAATGCATTTATTCACTAAAGAAAATTCTTCTTTTAAATTAAACTAATATATTTCTAAATTAGTTATTCATTTTACTCTAGTTGCCAGCCTATTAAGGCTGGCATTTTTTCACCCTAACGAATATCAGCCGCCTTCCTCACTACCAAGTGTAAACCCGAACTCACAAATTTGTGGACGCGGGTACTTTGAACAATCTAATGGTTCGTTCATTTTTTCCTTAATAGCCTTTGCTCCCTCAGCTGCATTGCTTGTTCTTTGTAGAGTCCTTTCAGTGGGTGTCTCTCTGTATTCAGTGTTTTCATACCTACCACCAGCGCTTAAATCATCTTGATTCGACTCGGGTATTAAATTTGACTCAATCATTACGCCAATCCATTCACTTAGATCTATTTGATTGAAGTCTAGTGCTTGTAATTCCTCATGCGTTAACCCTGAGCACTCAGTCATATCTTTACTCAGCAATACATGAGCTTGTTCCATAACAATTCGACTTAAAATAGAGCCATAACAACAATAATCCTGCCTTTTCATATAACAAACACCCAGGCTTTTTTTAGCACAATATTTATCCTCTACAGCATAACATTGACGCATTTCAAGTTTAAGGGCTGTATCACTATCAGTTTCATCACATGCAGTTAATAGTGAACCAACGAGTTGTGCTAGTTGATACATAGAATACCAAAACATTACCGCACCTAAAAAATTAGCTGCGCTTGCCATCCCATCACTTAAACCAGTTACAACCGCGTCACTTCCCGCCTCAGTAGATGCAGCTGTTGAGAACATAAGTTTACCCAACTCTTCTGGTAAAGCATCATAAATTAGTTGGTATATATATTGTGTCATTGGACCTAAACCTGCTTCAGCTACAGTTGAAGCTGCTGCTCCTGCTGAACCGCTCGCAGCTCCCGGCACAGCCGTTGCAACATTTCCAGTAACGGTTTCAACGGCGCTGGTATAAAATGAACTTACACTTTGCCAAGCGTTTGTAGAAGTTACTGTATCCGATACAGTAGTCCATGCACCATTAATGGCCTCGGTAGCTGGTTCTGAAAATACACCACCCATTTGCTGATTTTCAAACTTCAGCATCATTTGTGTCATATTTAGGTAATCAAGAAAATCGATTCCTTCTGGCGCTTCGCAGCAATCATTACCCCAGTCTGAAGCGGTAGCCCATGAGCAATATTGCCTTTCACCTTCAAAGATTCGACATGTTGATAAATCGCCCGGTATTTCGCACGAAGCCTCACCTGGTATTTGCTCCATAACGTTTGCTATGGCCGCTGCTTTAAGGAAATTTTCATTTTCTTCTTTTTCGCCCCAGCTACATTCACCACCTGAACATGGCAACATGCCTTCACATGATGATTCAGTTGTCTCATATTCAAAGTCAACGTCATGACCGGTGTCACACTCATAGGTTACTGTTTCATTTACGCAGTAATTCCAACCGTCAATGGTAAAACCATCTGTACACTCAGTTTTGATTTCGACGCATTCATCTTTTTCTTCATAAGCTTCACACGTACCGCCTGATGATTTTATTTCATCCCATGTTCTACACTCTTTGACAACTGAACCATCTGATTGCTCTTCATTTGTGCATACCACTTCACCTTTGAATGGATCACAGTTATATCCATCCAAGTTGACTCTCCACGATATATTTTCACTATCTCCATTGTAAAATGGTCCTGCAGCATCTAAGTAATAATCATCCCACCCATCTGATCCACCTTTAATAGTCATGTATTTTTCAAACTTACAATAAGAATTGCTTGGAATTTCACTCGGATTATTGAGTATCTTATTCGGTATTCGGCCGCCAACATCTAATGGGACTTTACTCGGTAATGTTAAGCCTGTTGCGTTGTAACAGCCGCTTGGGTAATCATCAAGCAATTGCCCAAAGCCTTCGCCTGTAGTGTCTTTGAAACGTAATTTTATAGTAGCTAAATATTCACCATTGCCACCTACCAAAATGTTCCACCCTATTTTATATGTCTTCTTTACACCACTTTTAATATGCCGTTTAAATCCAAACGTTTTATCACCAGAGTAATACCACCGTCCTTTATCTATATTACGACCGGTTTCACAATTGCTATAGGTATCATCAGGCAAAGGTCGGGTGTAGGAATCAGCTCCATCAACAAAAGAGAACGCAAGTTTATTATCTACCTCAAACTCAATATGATCATCGACGTAGCCATCAACAGAAATGCTATCTAACTCTATACCATCCGTTAAGTTCATGGTTATGTTTTTAGAGAATTCAAAAACGCCACATGAACCAGGCGGATTTAGATAGTTATTTTTATGTTCACCTATTTCAAATTGAAAGCATCCAACTCCACAACTTGTTAGCTCTTGGCCTTCAACCACAACTGGAACTCTTAACTTCCTTTCAACCTCACAGTGAAATGGATTGTCTTTTTGTAATCTTTGACAAAATTTTTCTTGAATATTTGGGGCGTATAATTGTCCACTTTTAGCGACAGTAGTAGACCCGCAAGAATCAAAAAATCCTGCGCCGCCAGTTTCTAATTCATCTAAGGTTGCATAGCTTTGAGACATAATTGCATCAGGCACAGTTTGTTGTGCGCCCGATTGGGCATTACTAATTACAGTTCGATAAGCAACGGCTTCACCTGTATTATTAGCAGCTGAACTCAGTCTAGCATTAGAATCACGGCCAGCTTGATAAAAGGCATCTTCATCTTCATACGTTCCTTCACCTTCCCATTTTGTTTGTCCGTGATTTAATTCAGAAGAATATATTTCATCTGCTGATACGCTTACAGGTGAAAGTGAAGAGTCTGCCCCTGGTTTAAGCCTTACTTTGATTGCACCACTTGAATCGCGGTACGTTTCAAAAGCTCGGCTTTTGTTTAACTTAACATTTACGTCATTTGTGGTGGGGTCAACACTGGGCATTATTTGGGTAGAGCTAACGGCATTTGCATTCTTCACTGCCGTTGTCATATCCGCATTTGCGCCTGTCGTACCTTTTATATCAAGCGTGTTTGTCCTTGAGTTAGACTTGATGATCATAGTCTCAAGCTGGCTTGTCATATCCCTTGAAGCTCGCGGCGCTAAATCATAGGTTTTGCTTTCTAAATTATGGCGATACGGATTACTAATATCGTACTTATTGTCTAAGTCCTTTAGTATTTTGTCTTCATCTTGAGCGTAACTTGATGTTGAGTATGTACTTAAAAGCATACCTACCGTTAACGCACTAGAATTTACTAGCATCGTAGAAATGATAAGTGAACCATAGACTCCTATATTTTTTAACATTACTCACCACCCTCTGTGCCGCCAGAACCACCACCACCGGGTAAATCTCTTACACAACAATCACGATAGTTCCAAATTAGGTATAAAAACGTTTTATCTTTACCTGGTCGTTTCCTTCCCCCAACGGGGACACACCAACGCGCTGTAGACATTCCCATAGGATGACAACAGTTTTCATACGCCTCTATGCTTTCACCTTCACCAGCTTTTGCTTGAATAGAATCGGGACCAGTGAGTTCATCATCTACTTCAAAATTAGGTACTGGTGTAGTGCTTGACTCAGGTATTGGATACAGCATAGAGAATTTATATTGAGATCTAGGTGTCATTGGTGCCCACGTAGGCTCGCATTGAGCTTCAGGCCCCATAGTCTTTCTAGCTAAACCTTTACGATGCAGTGAAGCAATTGCTCTTTGCGATATTAATGACGTTGCTGCTACTTGGTCGGGTTGAGGATATACAAAGCCTGTTAACGGGTATAAGTTTCCATCACAACCGGCACAAGGAAATGAGGACTCAATCGGTGCATCAGCTGTTGCGCGAACACAATCTAAAGAGCAATAAGCTTGTGCAATTGGATTTGAAAATATAATTGCTTCTGGATTTAACAGAAGAGCAAGTAAATCATTGTGCCACAATGGGTCAATTTCGCTCAGGTACATTAAATCAAAGTCTACATATTCAGAGCTACATGAAGGCATAACAAACATTTGTAGCATCACCATTATTGGGTATGAATAGTAATGATATTGATAAAAGCCACTCGTAGAGCGTGTGCCATCTTTAGGCGCTTCGTTTGAATGACCAAGCCCCTCATAGCTATTTTGCAACCTAATACCTCCCAAACCACCGCTACACCAAGGGATCGTTGTAACTTCAATTACTCGTTGTGGCTGCCAAAATGCAAGCGGCCAACCAATCTGAGGAACACCGGCTCTATCTTCACACGCACAAATGGGAGAGCGGGGCGCTGCACCGTCTGGAGGATTACCAATACCAAGTAATGAAACGTTATCTAAAAAACAATCCCAGCAAATGCCTGTAAATACACTCGTAAATAAGTTTGCATCTTCACAAATCACAGATGAAGCACCTACACCGTCGGTACTTGTAGCAGTGCCACCGCCGCTAGGAATTACATCTTCAGCCTTTGCCGTACAAGCTATAAGTGCTAAAAAGAATAATGCTGTATACATTATTTTTTTGGTCATTCCACTTTTGTAACGGTTTTTAATATTAAAGAATGACATTAAGCCCCCCTTAAATCATTGAGCATTGCGAGCGCCCAGTTAACACCTACAACGATGTAAGAGTATGCTTGCTTGGCAACATCAGGGTATGTGTAAGTTATCCAAATACCGACGGCCACGAAAAATAAAGCGGGTATAATTTTCATTTTTCTTCCTCATTAATATCGAATTGTGTAACGTGTAGCATTGATTTTTGTAAATCAGTTTTAACGACTGCTGGTAAGGCGGATAGTTGGAATCGAGATGCCAGTTCTTTTGGCATTAAAAATATTTTTTGTTTAAACTGATTTTGTAGTGCTTCAATATGTGCCCAACCTTTTTGCTTACTCACTTGTGAGGTGATTAACATCAGTTGGCCAACCGTATTCATTTCATTTAACTTTTTCGACACCCATTCAACTTGCTTAATATCAGTCGCATTAAATATAACTGTCGTAAAGCCAACACCATGGCCTTTAAGTGGGTTCATTACTGAGCCTTGCTTAGCAATCAGTTCGCCACGCGGTGTGCTTATATCTTTTGATGCCGATATTGTTGGATCAATTAACCATTCTTCGGTGCTGGTGGCTCTAGGGAGTGGGGTATAATCTTGTCGTGACCAAAAACTATCTATTGTGCGCTTACGCTGAGCTTTCCAATCATAATTAGCCATGCGCTCTTTCATTTCATCAATAATGCTTTTTTCAATAACTTGGCTAACAGGGCCTGTTACACCGTAATTTACGCTTTCATTTTGATTTTTATATTCCATTTCTAACCAATCAAAGCTAGTCACACCCGAGGCAATGATATATCTATCAAGTTCACGATAAAGAATCGTAGGTACTGAATTTACATCATACTTTTTAAAGGCAGTTGGGTTAAAGCGAACAATAGGGGGCTCTTCGATGCCTTGCACAATTTCGCGCAGTAACATCATCGTTTCATTAACCATTTTATGTTGTGGGTGTAGCCCATTTACATAGACCTCAGCTCCTTCCTTTTTGGCTAAATAGATAATATTTTTTATTGTTTCTCTGTCCATTGAAAAACTAATAAATATAGCTTTTTCATTGGCTTCATTTTGGCGTGATTTTGGTGTGTCAGCACTTGCATTAAAGTGGCTAGCTTGTTCCTTTGTTAGTCCAGCATGCTCATGTAACGCACGCTCAAGAGAGCTGGTGGATTGCTCACTAAGCATATGCGCAGACGCTCGGTATTGTTCAACTTGCTTGTTCACCGTTTCTTTATCAAATGCGTCTAACCAACCCTTTGCCTTCATTTCTTCTGTTCTAGCTTTAACATTATCAACCGCTACTTTCATTTGTTCACGTTGCGCAGGTGTCATCTCTTGCATAGCACTATTACTGCTATCTGGCAGAGCAAAATCACCTTTATTCTGAGCAGCTTGTCTAAATTTTTCCTTCATACTTTCAGGAATTTCAAACGGGGAATTGTTAAGATCAATTGATTTGACTGCATTGGCTGCATCTTGTTTTACCTTTGCTGCATGTTCTTCTGCAGTTTGTGCGTGAGCGCCACATGATAAAACAACGATTAAAGTCATCAATTTAGAAAATCGCATAAGCTGTTCCTTTTATTTGTTCTTTCTTTAGAGGCCCCCAAAAGCGCCCGTCAAAACTGTTAATAGTCTCTCCAATCATGAATACTTCATCATTTTCAAGTTGAATTACTTTTGTATAATCTTCAATTTCGCCAATACTGTTATCAGCTAAATTTAATGCGGTTATGATGTGGCTTAGTGACAAAGGAAACTCTGTTAAATTGTCTACCACAACTTTATTTTCCTCGACTGATACGACGCTGTTAGGCAGTGCAGCAACTTTTTTGATCCAACGTAAACCCGTTGGGTAGAATTGATTTTCAACATTCATTTCAAAATAAGCTAAATCGCCTTGTTCAATGTCTGTATCCCACTTATCTATCAGAAAAAAAGACGCATTAAGGCACGCACTGTGCCCCGGTGGGTAAGCCAGCGTGTACCGAGAAGAAAAATATAAAAAATAAAATATGAATGAAACTGCAACAAGAATTGCTGGAACATGCTTTTTCATTTAGTTCGCCCTTGATATTTTTCACTATTATCAAGCATGAAAATTGAAAGGTTAAAAAATAGAGAGTACAAATATAGGTGCTGTAAATTTACTAAATGAAATTAAGAGGGCTTGAAATGAAAAAACCCCACCTAATATTGCATTAGATGGGGCTATTATTTTTGGCTTAACTACCAGCTAAATGAACCTTTTGTACGTCCACCAGCATCATCAATTGCTTCATAGTTTACTGTCATGCTTGGGTATTCACTCAATCGTAATTGAGTAGATGCAGCACCACGGCCTACGTATTCGCCATTAAACCACCAGTCGTAACCTATTACATAACCATCACTGTCTTTACAGTTAGCAGTAATTCGGATTGTTCCAGAACGAACAAGTTGATCACTGACACACTCAGGTAATGAATTGGCATTAACTGTATAATTTTCGATAACCTCAGTTACTTGGCCGTATTGACTCGTTGTAACTGCTTTTATCTCATAATTGCCCGGATTTTCAATTTCAAAGCGGAACATTGGACTGCGTGATTGTAGTGTTTCTTGTTCAACCCCATTAACAAACCATTTGTAATCTATTATATAGTCCTTTGGATGGCCTCCTGTCATTTGGGCTCTTGTTACAAGGCCTAATGGAGCGCGACTATATCGGTTCGACGGAAAATAGATAAAAGTCCCTTTCGTTTCATCTGGCTCAATTACATCAACAAATTTGCTTAGTATCCGACTCATACCACGGCTGTCAGTCACTTTTGCTTTAAGCTCATGCACACCTGCATCTTTAAGGGTTATCTCACTGTAAATTCTAGTTGGTGTTCTTGCTTCAATGCCATTTCCTTGTATCCATTCATAATCATATGTAATGCCAGGCATAAATTTACGCTGAACCTCGATCATACCCGTGATGGTAGCGGGTGCGACCAAAATATTACTTCTCACAGCTATATTCATTTCAGGAAAAACATATTTCCACGTTTCTAAATTACGCTGTGTTTCTCTAAATGTTTCAGACTTATATCCTTTTATCCATGCCCTTAATTTGAAGTTTAACCGGCCTTGAGCATCTAAGTCGCTCTCTACAGGTGTGTAATCAAATATGACTTCATCACTCGTTTCGCCATTTGGTTTAGTCCATTGATAAACAATTGGTAAATCAACACCCCCATTTAAATTTAAAACTTGCGCTTCTACTTTAATGGGAACGCCCAGCTCAACTAGATGTGTTGCTTTAATTTGAGCCATAACGGTTCTTGGCCCGACAGGCCTCACATAAAAACGAGAAAGCGCCCATGCTTCATCACCCGCGCCAGCTGTAGAAGAATGATATTTAAACCGTCCTAAAATTACTTCTTGCTCGCCGGTTGCTACTAATATTTGTTGTGGTGAGCCATCAACCCACGAAGCACCATTATCACGCGACCATTGAGCTATGCCGTCGTAATCGGTTAACTCTTTTACATAATCAAGCATATTTAATTTCATATCTTGTCCATCATAAACCTGCGTAGGTCCACTGATTACAAGGCTTGCTTTTTCATATCCGCTTATTTTGAGTGATTGCGTTGTCGTAGACTCATTTGTGTTTTTGTTCGTAATTTTTGCTTTAATATAGTAATCACCTGCTTCGGCCATAAAAAACGGTATTGCACTTCTGCCACTATATTCATCCATCGTCTCCCAGTTTTTATTGTCTTTGGATTTAAGCCACACTGCATCATTACCGGCAACCATATCTTCAATTGAATCATAGTCATAGCGAACTAATGTTATAAACGGCACTTTACCACGTACTTGATTACTCGCCAGCTCACCACTTACACCGGTGCCTAGCACAATACGCATAAATATCGGTGTAGACGTTAATTTTTTTGTGTATTCAGGGTGAGGCGACTTAACTTCCGCTACCGCATAAAAACCGCTACTTTTTCTAAATATATCCTCAATACTTAAATTGAAAATAACCTGTCCATTTGCTGCATTGGTTTTTATATCTGAAATACGTTGTTCTTTACCTTTATTGTCTTTGTATGCAAGGTAAACATCCCACTCACCCATCGATGACACATCATAGTCACTTTGCTTTTCTTCCCAGTTCCATGCACCTATATGAGCCGTTACTTTTACATCATCGGTACTTAAAATAACGTCGTTACTTTCCATCGTTAAATTTAAAGCCACTCTGCGTGAAGGTAAAACAATCACTTCACCGTATGTTCCCGCGTTGTGTTGAGGGGATAAGTTGTATGCAGCCTCAACTTTAAATGGGTATCTATCAAATACGTTACGCTTGTTAGCATCATCATCACGTATCACACCTAATAACTCGTATATGGTCTTATGACTACGTTGAGCCATAAATTCACTATTAGAATATTCCCCTCGCGTAACATTTATATTTACTTCACCGGATACATTTTCCAACGTATATCTAGCTAGCACTGGATTTTCAGGAATGATCCCGTAAACGCTATCGTCTAGCTTTATTATTGGTGACATTTCAAACGTCATTGTCTCTGCAGGTTTCATATCGTAAGAAAAGGTTTCATTACTTACTCTAACTTCTTGCCCATCTGGATTAACGACATAGGCGCTGTATTCTATTTCGTTATCAGTTATTTTATTGATAGAGCCAGTTACTTTAAGAGCCCAACCTTGCCAAACTGTACTCATACCATCAGGAAGTGAATCAATTTTAACGTAGCAGCCTTTACGTGCTTCTCGTGAGATCTCTCTTGCCAGCTCCTGTGAAGCGACATAGTTACAAAGGTATCTGCTTTGAGATACATACGCAGTAGCACGCTGAACATATTGGTATAACTCTGCTGTACCTGTACTAGATTTGATATTGAAAAAAGATGGTGCATAGGTCAACTCTTGGTTAAATACCCCTATATTGCCTGCTGTATCCTTAGCTTTAATGATAAGGGGATATAATTCACCGGGAGTTAAAGTGGCTAAGTCTCCAGCAAAAAATTTAACATTAGTTCGTGGATCAGCGGGGTCATCGACTAAGGTTAAGCTTTCGCCGCCAAATGTTGCTTTAATTATCGTATTTTTACTATCCCAGCCCGGATTTGTAACAGCCCCAAAATCTGTAGCAAAGTAAACGCCGTCTACCATTCTCGCCTTATCACGTAAGTAACTTAGCTGAATTTCTGGAGCGGTTCTCTGTAAAATAAAAGTATCATGAGTGTAGTCTTGTCCATTTTGATATTGATCACGTAAATCAATATCAAACGTAAACGCGCCATCTGGTAACGATTTGAAGTTATAGCGATAAACAATGTAATTACCGTAGACATTAATATCATCTGCCAAAATACTATTATCTTCATCTATATTTTTTTTGTCGTGTACAAAGAAGAAATGATTTTGATCTATGAGTACAGATTGTTCAAACGTTATATTTTCGTCAGAATGAACGAGTAAATTTGAATTATTTAGCTTCCACGTTCCATCATCTTTTATCTCTGTGAATGGGCTATACAATATTACTGCAACTTCATCTTCATTTAGTTTTATTTCGGTACCATCAACATCTTCCACTAGCACTGTGCCGTCTCTTTTGTTGTTTATCGCCACCTTAACTAGTTTAGGTGGCGTGTAATCCCAATCTAGCTTATGGTTAAATCTACCTTCATTTCTTGATAAAAAATAAGGGATGTTGGAATCAATAAGCGTATCTATAGAGATCATTCCGAAAATATTGCTTTCTTGATCCCCTAACGGCCCAATATCTATCGCTATTCGGCACTCATTAATTCCAACGGCCACAGAACATGTGAGTCCATTAAGAGTTATTACTTGTACATAGTCTCTTGGCTCTACATCAAATTGAACGCTTTTTACTTTAGCATTGCTATCTCTAAGTAAGTGTTCAACACCTTTGCTTTTTCTGCCATTACTGTAGCTTAGAGTGGTTGCCAACAAAGATGGGCTTTTTGGTATAACAACTTCGCTAACTGCCGTACCTGATGAAATCAAAAAGCTCTGATCACCGTCATGGAATATTGATAATTTCCAAGAGAATTGTTGAATGCCGATTTCTTCAGCATAGCCTTTTGCTGTAACGCTACTACCTACTTTGCTTATCCCTTGTGGTAACTGGGTCCACTCAAGATAACATTTTGTTTCGCCATTATTATCCGTTTTATCAAACGCATAATCCATGGCAATACCTTTATCGCCTGTGATACTACAGCCTTCAAATGTATCAAATTCAGCTGTAACGTCTGCTAATTCAATTTCATGCAATATAGTTGAAACATCTGTATTGAGTGTAGATACTACTAGCTCATCTGGGCTTTTAGGCTTTATTTCATAAGTGTACTCACCTAAAGTGTATTTATAGGGGCCTGAATAAGTTGTGACCCTGACAGTCATCGTTTGATAAGAAAGCGAGGCCATATAAGCACTAAAAGAAACTTTGTTATTTTTCGTGGTTTCAGTTTTGTTCACTGCTTTTATAGCATGTGTCACAAGGCATATCGGTTTTCCGTAAGCGTTACTTTTCTTCGCTGTATTTAAATCATGAGTTAAGGATTTACAAAACTGATCAGTCGAGGGCAAGCTAATATCAGAAGTCATAGACTCAATCACAGCATAAGGCTCAGTTGTCACCGCGCTTTCTATATTGAGATCTTTGAATTCATAACTAAAAACTAGAACAGGCGTATTTGGTGCCGTAGAACCTATCAGCAAACTTCCTGCAGTTTCAACTGAAGAGTCACTTGGGGAAAACCCAAAGTTATATTTACTATCATTTAACGAGAAATCATAACTTTCAGTAATTGTTTTTGTTTCGCCCGGGCTTAACGTTATACCTTGTACTTCTAAACTACCTACTGCATCGCTTCTTAGCGATGCAAATATTGGGTATGTACCAGTAACATTCTTGCCTTTAACTATTAAAGCCTCTGATTGAATTGGGCCGGCCCCGTTATTCCGTAAAATACTTTGTCTAATATTCGGCAATACAATTGAGTCACTACCATCAGTCAATGTGACTCGAGGCGGATCATAAATAAAACTCTTCGTAACAGTGGTTGAGTTACCTTGTAAATCTGTAGCAGTAACTTTTAGTGTATAGCTTCCGCTTTGATTTTCTGATGGGAAAAGAACAGGATATAATAAGCTATATTTATTTGAACCAAGTGAATTGCTAGTTAGATACACGTTTTCATCAGCGGGACCATCTACTAACTGTATGCCTGTTAGTGTTATATCTGATTCATTATCAAAAGCAGTAATCACAACATCATCAAGGCTAAGTATTGTGTTGCTGTCGCCATTAAAGTCAATTTTAACGATCGGCCGAGATTTATCCGATGTAAATTTCAACGCATATTCTTTGGTAACAGGTCCATGATTTTCACTTGCTAGTACATTTATGTCATGAGAACCCTCATTAAGCACTCTTAAATCCCATTCATAAATATAGTTACCTTTATTTTGGCTTACTTTTCTCGCTTCAGCTTGAAGAACTTTGCCATCATTGTCTTCAAGCCAGACTTTACTGAGATATAACCTATTAAAATATGAACCAAATCCCTTTTGAAATATATCTGCGCGCAGAGTTGATGTACTTTCATCGAATGTGGTCGTAATTTCGGGATAATATTCATCGTTCCAGTTTACTTCGCCCCAACTATTTGTGCCATACAATGACTTATCACTCTTATAAATACTCAGTACATCATGTAAATAACCTGTAGTACCGCGTTCAAGTTTCATTAAATTTTCTGGAAATTCCATGATACATGAGCCTGAACCCGCTGGAATAGTACATGTGTAACCAAGATGGTATGCAACCTGTTCATATTTCCTCGGAATTAAGTTCACACGCATTTTAGTGATTGTTAAAGGTAATCGTGAGTTTGGTATTGTATGCGGCTTCCAGGTTGACCAACCTATGTCAGAGTAATAGAATTCACTTACTGACGATCTTCCAGGAGTAGGTGGTGCGTCTGGATGTAACACTAAGTTGTATGCGACTGGTCCCCCGGCCCAGGTACCGAAGTTGACCCAACGAACATCGTTTTGATTAAAATTACCTATTGGTGATTTAAATGAGACATAAGCATAATGTTGATCAGAATGAACTAGTTTGCTGACTGCGTACCTACTGGATAAATTTAGGCCCGCTTCATTAAATTCATGCCAATTGTTTCGATCTAAGCGATAAATGAGTTGGATAGGGTTAGTCTTTACAGCCATGCCAGCAGTGTATGGTACATACCCAGTAGTATTAGGAACTATGCTAGTTGATACATCGGGGTCAAATACTGCATAAGGTTCAGTTGGAGCATTAACATAGTTATCGTAATATAACTGTTGTTCTAAGGTTTTAACATTACCTGCTAAATCATAGATCTTTACTTTGAGTTTTAATAATTCATCTAAATTTGAGCTTGGTAAAATTTGTTCATATTTAAAGTCCACAACTTTGGTGGTGCTGTTATAACCATACGTTTTAGAGTTATGCAAGCGCCCATCTTCCCGATATACTTCAACAACTATATTCTGAACATCAACCTCATCATTTATATTTCTCAAAAACATGTCATCAATGCCCATAGAAGAACGGCCAAGTTTCCAGATTGATGACTGCGTATCATTAGAATAACGACCGTGAGCATTTGATGTTAACTTCTCATCGCTAGTAGGTGGTTTTGTGTCGATTAAAATTTGTTTGTTGAAAGTTTCGACAACATCATCATTCGAAGAAAGTATCTCTTGTATAACGGTATAGCTTCCGTCAGAGGGAATAGTTAAATTTAATGACTTTCCATAGTAATTTTTATTACCAGCACTAAACCTATCTGATGCGGTAATTATTCCAGTCTCTGCGGTTGATATTGAAATTCCGGAATCATTAGTAACCCTTACTCTAATTTTTCTATCTAAACCAGCAGAAGAATATACGGCTAATGTACTCTTAACGCTAAGATACTCAGTAGAACTAGGTGACCCCAAAATGATGTCTGATCTACTCTGCGAATGCTTAAATGAATATTGAACAATATCGGCATTAACTGATGTTGCAGATATTAATGCACATATACCAAATAGAAACCTACATATAAACTTATTTTCTGATTTCATTATATTTCCTAAAATCCCCAAATTTACATCATGATATTTATATTTAACCAACTACAGAAATATTAGAGCACCCCAAAAGGGCATCTCTAAGTTTTGAGTTTTATTCAGTAACAGAGTAAAAAGTACATATTGATGGGTTTAGTCAGTAGCGCGATTTTTCGAATTTGATATAAATACTTACAAGATAACTAATGTATTTAGGAGTAACCAATGCAAGCAGACCCTTTTGAAAATTCACCAAGGCAGAACTCATTTAAAAATAATTATGGTAGACAGCCAAATATTAATAATAACGAACAAGCGCCTGCCGCTGGTTATACTTCTGAGCAACCTAATAACCCCCGACTAAGAACAAGGCCGCATTCGCAAGTGCAAACTCATTTGCATCCTCACAACAATACACAAGGTCAACAAAGTGCAAATATGGAGCAGACGAATAATCAACATTATCAAGAGCAAAATCAAGAAAATGACAGTGGAAACGAAAGAGATTACACAATGTTCCCCGTGTACTCTAAACGTGCGGCATTGCAATTTAAGTTAAGTGAAACTAGAAAAAGCCAAGGTAGAAATTTTAGCTTTGACACAATTATGATTGAAGGGGCTGTTCGTATTAACCCAAATGACCATAATGACAAGCGTTACGACTGGAGTAGAAAGCTTAGTGTTCAGATTATGCTTACAGAATTACCTGTTGTTATAGCTGTTTTCCTAGGTATAACGACTAGTTGCCAGTTTATGAACCACGGTCAAAATAAAGACAAAGGGTTTAATTTCGAGCGTCAAGAAGATGGTTTATTTGCTAGCGTATTCCATAAAGGAGGCTCAATGGCTGTCAAAATGGATTGGCCTACAACCTTAAATATTGGGCATTTTATGCTGGCTCAATATACTTCAAATTTCGCTGGCTTGGGATCGGATATAATTTTGAGAAATATAAATCGTATGTGTCAGGATATGACTGCTTGTAATAAACTCCCTGTTAAAACCCAGCAAAGAAAACAATAATTTCAGTGCCGCAAAAGGAATGACTATTGCGGCTTAATTTTTCTGTAAAAGGCAGATTTCAGTTTGATTCAATTCAATCATGTGTGTTCTCCACAATCACTTATATCAATTTTAAAAAACGGACAGTTCAATATTCATCAAGATTCTATATACGGTGGGATTGGCATTTATGGGTTCATTGAGGGGTATCCTGTATGCCCTAACCAAAGGATTGTAGGGCGAGGGGCGGAGTTAGTAATAGAATGGGAAGGTGATTTTATAGACCTAGGAACAAAGCCACTACCGATAAGTTTAAATCCTAATTCAATTTACAGGCAGGGCGCTTCTCGTTCAATTATCCCTGCTCTACCAAGCTTAACCAGTATTAAAGTAATTGATTTTACCATACATGATTTCGCTCTACGTAAAATTGGTATACGCGACCGAGTAAGATTGCATCGCTTAAGATCAAGATTATCTAAACATCCTATTCTTGTTAACGTTGCTGCATAAACGCTATTTCATATTCCTCTAACGATCTCTCAACCATTGGCATTAACTTTACTATTAATGCCAACTCAGGCTTTCAAGCTAATTCTTGAATTTTAACAGGGCTGGTGGATTGAAGTGTTTTTTCACCCTTAGTGTCGCCCAGCAATAAAAGCAGCTTATTTTCGTGCTCAAATCAAATAATAAAGGGGTGAAACGATCACCCCAAGGTTAGATTCTTTATTGTTCGCACACACTTAGCTTCAAAATATTCAATTGCAGAAGCTAATCTTCCTAAGTCTATACTTATATTTTTAATTAATGAGTCTGTAGAGCCATGTTGTTTTTTACCGCCACTCAATAACTCTCCAGCACCACGTATTTCGAGATCTTTTTCAGAGATATAAAAACCATCACAGCTCTGCGTTAATACATTCAATCTAAATTCAGTGGATTCAGAGGGCTTATTCGGTAAAAATAAGTCAAACTTACCCCAATTACTGCCGCTTTGCGGTTTTGTGCGCGCTAATCGGCCTCGTATTTGGTGTAGAGTAGTAAGGCCAAAGCGTTCTGCACCATAAACTATACAGTGTCGCAAATTAGGAATGGTTAACCCTACTTGTACTTTAGACGTTGAAACCATTATTGGTATATATGTCTTAAACTCATTAAGTACAATTTCGCATTCCTCATCATCAAGCGCTGAGTGATATACACGCACCAAGCCGGGAAAGTGTGAATTGAGACTGCTCGCTAACGACTCAGCATCAATCATTTTATTGCTATTTCCAGCGCTATCGCGCTTTGAGCAAACGATTAAGACTTTACTCCCATAAGATAAAGTTTCATGAATTGAGCGCATAAGGTCAGAGCCTTGCTCTTTATGTACTATTCGAGTGTAAATTTCTTTAGGTAAATGCTGCCGCTTGAGATAAAAAACATTGTCACTGCTGTATTTTGTAAGCGCCAGTGTTCTTGGTATCGGTGTAGCTGACGCTTCAAGATAGTGTGTGGACTTTATTTGGCGTCGCTGCTCTACTGATAATTGCTGTTGCTCATCTATTATGAGGAGTTCAATATCATTAAATTCTTTGAAGAGTAGGGCTGTTGTACCAAATATCAAACGCGCTTGATTAGTGTATGAGTTATTACCAGCGCATATTAATGCACTTTGAACTTCAGGTATCATCACGCAAACTTCTTTTCTTAGTTGTTCACATAATGAAACATTAGGGGCGAGGAATATCACTTTGCTGTTAGTCTGTGAAAGTAAAACCTGTCGCGCCGCCATTGCCAGTATTACAGTCTTTCCAGTACCAACATCACCTATGAGTAGTCCATCGAGCGAAGTAGGACCATTACACAGGCGCTCTATGATTTGACTTGCAACATAGAACTGTTCACCGGTTAGTGTGAACGGTATATATTTAGTAAGTAATTTATCATCAATTTTGGGGGTAACCTGAAATGGGTTAGTCGGCACACATTTGCGTTCTTTTAATATTGCCCCGGCCATTAATGCGGTACTTAGTCGCTTTAACATCTCAATCGATTTATAAAATTCATATACTACTTTTGGATTGTGAACATTATTTAATAGGTTTTCGACTGACATTGTACCTGCAAACCCTAATTCAACTAATACGCTTTCAATAGATTCGCCAAACAAACGCTCTAACTCTAAGTATATTTGGTCTTTGCCTTTTTTTATTTGGCTTTCGCCTATATTGCACAGTAGTGATTTATTTGCGACTGCCTTTATTAGCTTGCCTTTAATTCCATCGTATACAGGCACAATTCTACCAGCCTTTTCATCATCAATAATTGAGGCATTATTGATTTGGTATTTACCTTTTACAAGCTCGATTACTCCCTTGATATGCATTGGTTGATTTTCTTCTTTAACACGGGAGTTTTCATCACCAAACAATACAAAGGAGGCAGAATCATCCGAATCTGTTAAATGGTAACTAGTGTATGGCACACCTCTTTGTGATGTATGCTCGCCTTTCTTACTAGCTAAGCCAAAAACTATTATTTCATGGCCAATGCAGGCTTTTAGATTAGAAAAATTATCAATTACATAGGTGTAATCTTCTACCTTTGATGGCAAATACAAAGCAGGGCACTTGGAATAAATTTCAAACTTAGTCATGTAAATTCTCCTTCCCATTATTAAACCAAAACCCAATAATCTAGCTACCGTTCTGCAAAGCTAACTCGGCTTTACTGAGCCAGTATTTACAAAGCGGGTTACTGTAAAAGCACGAAATATTCACACTCGCACTCTGTTTTCTATTTGCAGCCTTTATTGCTTGATATAAGTTCATGCATAAAATAGACAGTGGTGTATCTTCGTGAAGAACAGGTTTTGAGTAACTACTTTTTTGCATTAATTCAGCAAGCTCACTCTCCAAGTTAAGAAAATCTTGAAATTGGATATTCCCTACAACTAATTGGTTGAGTAAATCTTTTGTCTTTTCCATTCGTTTTTTTGTTGATTGTTAATTAGGTTATTTTACCCTGCATATTTATAGCTTCAAAAATTTAGAGGACACCTATTTGCACTCTCTAACTTTTGCGGGCTTCATAAAGTATGGATAACATAGTGTTTTTAATGAAGAGGTCTCAATATGAATAAACGAATCTTCCTCGCATCCGTGTTATCGATATGTATAGCTGGCTGCGACTCCCCATTTTCTGATGAGAAAGAAGCACCTGGTCTAAGCTTTGTAAATGTTCACGATAACGACTTTGAAAAACTCAGTGGCCACTGGGTATATAACCCGGCTAAATGTGAGGGAAAAATTAAAATTCATGGATTATTAGAATATAAATTTTCTGAAAGCGGGCTGTCTGTAGGTGGTGCTCAAATGCCGCTCACAGGTACTTTAATCTCGAAACAAATAAGCGCTGAAGTTGAAGACTTATTTTCAAATATGAAAACGTGTTCCGGTAACCCAGTAACCTTGGCAAGTGAAACAAGGCATCTGCAATTTGAAAGCAAAAGCTATAAGCTTGCTTTTGTTGTAAGTGGGGAAGATGTTTGGGCTATTGAGGGCAATGGTAAGCCATACTTACTTGAACGATTTAGCGACGTAGATTTTAAAAGCTCAGAGATTATTGAGCCAACACAAAAAGAGTTGAGCAACATATGAAAGCTTATATAGATAGCGCTTTGAACGCTATAAACACTCCTTTATATAGGAATTTATGCCTTCAGATTATCAAAAAACCAACAGACTCAACAAAAGAAGTGATTGCAATGAAGAAGATGCTACTTAATAGCTATTATTCTTCAACCATGCGGCCCTTTGAAAATATAGAACTCACTGACGCAGATTATGGTGTCAGCATTTTATTGTGGTTGGCATTTTCTGATCATCCGAACAAAATAATGCAACAGGATCAGTGCTTATGGTTACAATTTGCCGAGGATGATTTAATTACTTTGACAGTAAAAATGGTTAACTCATTGAGTAAGCAATCTTCAGTCTTAGAATATACGGGTATTTGGAAGTCTTTTATAAAAGATTTAGATAAAACTACTAAGCTAGCTACTAATAAACAGCCAGCCTAATTCAGTGCTTAATTTAATTTCTATTTTTTAAAACAGTTAGGACTAGAACTGCAGTTACTTGATATAGGGTTAATACCATAAGATGCGGTGACACTACTTCTAGTAGGGTAGTCAATTCATAAGAGGTAATACTTTCCCACCTAACTGGGAACATAAGGGAAGTTACAACGAGCAAAGTGAAGGTGATACAAAGGCCCTTTAGCGCTATCTTTATATCTTGCCATGAGGGAATCATGCTTTGCATAACAACCACAGTAGTTAAGCCAATACCTAGATAACTTAGCGCATTTGTATCAATGTTTTTCTCTTGGTTATATACAATGAAAAGTATAGCAAAACCAAGAAGCAGGGGGGCGATGCCTACCAACATATTGGTAAGAGCGCCCACAAGTCCTCTGTGTGGTATGAATTGAACAAACCCCATTTTATTTTTATCTTTGAAGTTTGGTAAAAATTGCGTCTTTGTGACTTTTAGAAGTAGGATTTTTGCGAAAATGTAATGTGCAGCTTCGTGCAAAGGTACGCCAAGCGTAAATATTAGCTTGAGTAACCATGAAGATGAAGTTGACCTAATTTTTAATCTTAGAACAAAGTTAACCAAAACAAGTGTTACAAATAGGGTGATAGGGCTCAAATATCACCTAAAGTGTTCAAAACTCTTTGTTTAAGCACGTCATCTTCACAGAATGCCAATATAAAAAATGCACCAAAGAAATCCAAGATTTTTTCATAATCACTAATAGGTATTTCTCCACTTTCTATAAACTCAATCGCTATTGTGGCAAGCGAAAGCCTTTCATTAAAAGAGTCTGCATAAATAGAGAGACGTCCATTTAAGTAGGGATCTAGGTAGTTACTGTCTATCCCCATGTTTTTGCAGAACATTGCGGTCAGCAAGGTTATCATCCAATCTGAATCGAACTCCAACCATGCTTCGATTTCTAATTCTGTTATTTTTTCAATGTCATTTTGTGCAGCGGGTAAAGTAGCGGTGTTTTCGATTTTTAAGGCATCTATCAAAATAAATGCAAACTTTTCTAAAATCTTTTCTCTAATGGTAATTCCAACATAAATGCCTTGGTTTGTAAGCTCTATTGATTTAATAGGTGTGCTCTCCAGCCATGCTTCTATCCACTGCTGGTGGGTAGCATCTTGCTTATCAAAATCGAATTGCTTTAAAGTGTCAGTATACGCGATGTAGAGACTTGAACTATGAGGTTGTTTTAGTTGTTTTAATAAACAGGTAAACTTTTTTGTAAGCATGCTCAGATGATTTCCATATTTTATTTTAGTTTTTAGGCTCAAAAATCCTTTTACAAGCGCTTGTAATTGTAATGCATAATTCTACGTATAGGTCGAAATTTAAATCTGTTTCCGAACAAATCAAGCTCAACAAACCATTGAACTTGTTGATAAATAAAACAATTAATTGCAGGAATCATTTTTTAATTTCCTATATTTTATTTTGGTTTTAATACCATATATATTATTTCATTATAACTCAACTTTTTTGGTTTCAGTAATGGAATATCTGTAATTGGATGAACTTGAGGCTGGCAATTTAATGGTAAACAATATAAAACCCTGTAAAAACAACACCTTATGTCCAATACTAGGCAGTATCGGACTTAAGCGCCTGATTTAAAAGTATTTATTCACCCCTTGCCAGCTTTATGGCCTCGTGGCGTAAGGCTAATATAGAGCGTAAAATATCAACGTCGTTTAAAACATCTAATATGTCACGATTTGAACTTTCCTTAATTTGTTCCTTAAGCCAAAAGCTTGCTGCAGGATCACTTATAATTTGCTTCTCGATAAATTCTACATCGTCTAAATTAGTTGTTATGTTCATCATTTCCATAGTCCTTATTTACCAAATATTTAGTTAATTCATGAAGCTCTTTAAAAAAATTAGTCTTATCCAAACCATCAAATTTAACAACATGACGACCGTTTATAATGATGCGTGGAACCGTACTGAGCATACCTCTCGATGACATCAATCTTTGGTTTCCAAGAGTGAATTTGGCCACTTCGTTTGTTTTCGGGTTGTTATATAGCGCCCAAAAATCTGCATCATACTTTTCATCCACAACCTTGATTAACTTCTCCACTAACGATGGCGTAATTGTCACTTTCTCTTTGTGTATGGCCACAAATATTAAATCGACTAATGAATTACCAATCTCGGGATAAAGCTCATCACTAACAGCCATGACTTTAGATAAAGCTAAAAAACCATCAGGACTGGTTTTTGATATAATATCGACACTCACCCTTCTCTTGATCACACCCTTTGGCACAGTTCGGTAAATCTCATCTTGAAACGTGTTTAGATTTTCACAGGCCGGGCAAAAGAAACTCAGATATTCAATAAATGTTGGCTTGCCTGTTAATTTTGATGATGGATATGTATCGTAGTGCAGCCCTTCTTTGAAATCTGTCGCATTGGCTGGGTTAGCTGTCATTGCAGTTAATAATAAAACCCCTGCCGTTATGATCACTTTAAACATCATTTTCCTCGTTATGAATTATGTCTATGAAATCAATTATCCGTGTTCAGTTAGCTAATCTCAAAAGATAGAGATACCCAAAACCCCCTTTCTAAATAATTTTATTTCAAGTGGTAGCCTAAAAATCGAATATTGATATTGTGCATATAAATTAAGGGGGAATTTATGCATAAAATATTTTTCGATGGGGCATGTAATCCTAATCCTGGTCCTACCGGATGTGGGGCAGTTATATTTGATGGGCAAAACAATGTGGTCGCCGAGGTTTCAATATTTAATGGGCACGGTACTAACAACCAAGCGGAATACAGTGCGCTTATATATGCTTTAGAGAAAGCAATTGAGCTTGGCATCCGTAAAGCCACAGTGTATGGCGATTCAAAGTTAGTGATTAATCAGCTAAATGGAGTATGGAATTGTAATGACGCTGCCCTACGCATCCTTAATAAGCGGGCTATGAAGCTATGTTATGAGTTAGAGTTTATTGAATTATGTTGGATCAAGAGAATTAACAATAGTCATGCCGACAAGCTTAGTCAGGATGCATTAGAGGGAACTAGCCTTGCAGATAATCAAGTTAATACTAAAAGAGAGCAGCTTGATAGTGTTATTGATAGCAACAAAGGCAATAATAACCCGTCCAACGTCGTAGATATAAATGAACAGCGATTAAATGAAATAACTTCGGTTCATTACTACAAGGGAGTTGGATTTAGCGTTATACAAAACTCTAAATTATATGCTATCAATTTAAATCCCCTTTCCTGTTCATGCGCGAATTTAAAATGTGAGCATATAAATGCCGCTATTGCATATTCCCAAACGCAACAAATTCATAAAAGTGTATAAACCCATTCGGTAGCGTGAATTTTCGTTCTTTGTATTGTGTTCGTATTGAAACAAATCAAAGGCACAAAAAATGGGGATAGCTAAACTTATTGAAGAAGTAAGAGAATTTGGTGATTTTGAATTTTATCCAACATTAGATTCAGACATTGCATTAATAAAAAAACACATCGACTTGTTAGGCTACGACAAGCCCTATTCTGTGCTAGATATTGGTGTTGGTGATGGTCGTGTGCTTAATGCAATCGCACATGAATACGGTGAAAAGTATGCAATTGAAAAATCATTGCCTCTAATTCGAGCTTTACCCGCTGATATTATGATTGTTGGCACTGATTTCATGGCCCAGACGCTTATAGATATTGAAACATCAGTTATATTTTGCAACCCACCATTTACCCAGTACTCTGAGTTTGCCTCAAAAATTATCGCGGAATCTCTAGCACCGGACGTATATTTAATTTTGCCTACACACTGGAGTAATAACCAAGCTATAAAAGATGCATTGGCACGCCGTAAAGCAACCTTCACTATACTAGGTAACTCTGACTATCGTTCAGCAGACCGACCAGCACGATGCACCGCAGACGTCATTCATATAAGCTTATCTAGTTGTGCTTCACGACGATGGGATAGAGCCACCGTTGATGTAGACCCTTTTGCAGCATGGTTTTCAGATAACTTCGATATAGATGCACAAGGTAGTGCTGCAAGAAAAGCAGACTCGCTCCATCAGAATGTGCAACCTGATAAATTTGAAATAATAGCTGGTGGCGACCTAATAAGTACATTGGTAAGCCACTATGATGCCAGTTTAGAAAAGCTTATTATCACTTATAAAGGCTTAGAACATGTAGATGGAAGTATTTTAGATGAGCTTAACGTTTCGATCGACTCTATTTATGCTGCTATTAAACTTCGTATTAAATCTTTAAAAAACAAATACTGGAAAGAGCTATTTAATCGCTTTACTCCAATAACTGATAAGTTATGTACTAGCACTCGAGAAGAGATGCAAACCTTGTTGATGAAGAATGTTAACGTTGACTTCACGAAAGAAAATGCTTATGCCATAGCTGAATGGGCAGTAAAAAACGTGAATAAATACATAGACTCACAATTAGTATCTGTTTATGAGAGTTTAATTGGCGAGTCTAACATTACTTTGTATAAATCAAATCAACGAACATTTGGGCGCTCTGAATGGCTTTATAATAGAAAACCATCCGGGTTAGATAGATTTGCATTGGACTATCGAATAATTACAAGTAATTATGGCAATTTTGGCGGCTATTCATTTGATAGAATAAATGGGCTCTCAAAAAGTTCTGCAAACAAAATAGATGATCTAATTACTATTGCACACAACTTGGGCTTTGATACGCTAGGCCAAGAGCGAGCAAGTACCGTTGAAGAGTGGGAACCAGGTAAGCTTAGAACATTCCATTACTTCGATCACACTGCTCAAAAGAAAGTTGTATTATTCACTGCTCGGGCATATCAAAACGGTAATATACACCGCAAAATTAATCAGGGCTTTATAGCGCGCCTTAATGTCGAATTTGGTAGGTTACGAGGATGGATAAATACCCCAGAACAAGCGGCCGAAGAAATAGATGGTGTTGATATTGATTGTGCAAAGCAGGCTTTTCAGAGTAATTTAAAAATAAACGTGGGTACTCAGTTTTTAAAATTAAACTAACGTAATTGTGATTGAAGGGGCTTAACAAAATAAGTGTGATTACCAAGGGATTATGTCGGTCTAATTACCGAGCGACTTTGTCGTAAATAGCATATCAGCCAGTTGCTAAACTGGCTACCTTTTATGCCGATTCAGCCAGAGCATTAGATTTTTCGAC